>JBNLEI010000329.1:0-10213 GCA_050304855.1 Methylococcaceae bacterium | reverse complement strand
AACATCGACGGTTACCATATTTACTCCAACTGCGCCGAGCGCAAAGGCTATTCCGGAGTAACATTGCTCTGCAAGCATCAGCCGCTGAATATCGTCAACGATATCGGAATCGTAGAGCATGATCGCGAAGGACGTGTCATTGTCGCCGAATTCGATAACTTTTTTCTGCTTAACACGTATGTGCCGAATTCAGGCCAGGGCTTGGTCCGGCTTGACTACCGGCAAACTTGGGACGCAGAGTTTTTGAGCTACCTGCAACAACTGCAAAACCAAAAGCCGTTGATTGCCTGCGGCGACTTTAACGTAGCGCATCAGGAAATCGATATCGCGCGGCCCAAAGCCAACTACAACAAATCGGCCGGCTACACTCAAGTCGAAATCGACGGATTCAGCCGTTTTCTCAATGCCGGACTGATCGATACTTTTCGCCATTTCCACCCCGATACGATCGCATATAGTTGGTGGAGTTTTCGCGCCAACGCGCGCGCTAAAAATATCGGATGGAGGATCGATTACGTGCTAGCCAGTAAGACCTTAACCGATAAAATCACCGACGCCTTTATTTTGTCGGAAATCACCGGCTCGGATCATTGCCCGATAGGCATTGAAATCTCCCTATAGGCACACCTACACGTCAAAACTGCCGGCATCGCTAACGTTTGAAGATATCGTCAAACCGTCGGCATTAACTCGCAATCTTTCACTCGCCGACCGATTCGAATTGATCCGCTTATCCGTTTCTCATTACATTTCCTGGCGAAATTTCTGCTGTATTTTCAATATCCTGTAACAATCAATCGATATAGTTGAGAAAATCCCAGCAAATCGCCTTTTGTAATGAATACGTTACCGTTTAATTTTACGCAGAAAATTTTAGCCGGCGCCCACAGCCACGATTTGGATCCGTTCGAATTCGGCAATGACACGCCAACCGTTAAACAATTATTGAGGTACGAAGCGCCTATTCCGTCCGACATGCTTTCGATTCATGTCCTGGACCGTTTTATCAACGATCAGTCTCTGTTCAGTTTGACGGTCGTCGATGGATTGAAACGCCCGGTGGGATTAATCGATCGAGGCCGCATTACCGAATTTTTCATTAAACAGTACGCCAGGGATCTTTATCACAAACAGAAAATCCGTGAAATCATGACCACGGATCCGATTATCGTCGACGTCAATACTTCAATAGACGACCTTGCGCAAATTATCATCGATTCGGGCATGCAACACATGATGCACGGATTTATTATCGTTAAAAGCGAAGTTTATGCCGGCATGGCGACCGGACACGCGCTACTTGAGGAAATTACTCACCGCAAACAGCGCGACCTTTATTATCTGGCGCATTACGATCAACTGACCGGCTTGCCGAACCGACTGCTATTTAAGGATCGATTAACCAAGGCGTGTGAAAACAGTCTACGCTGCAACCATCAAACGGCACTGATCTTCGTCGATCTGGACCGCTTCAAGCTAATCAACGATACTTTAGGACATTCTTACGGCGATATGCTGTTAAAAAATGTCGCCGACCGCTTGGCGGAAAGCGTGCGCAAATCGGACACAGTCGCTCGATTGGGAGGCGATGAGTTTGTCGTCATTCTGCAGAATTTGCAAGGAACCGAAGACTGCAGTTTCATCGCGCAAAAATTAATCGACAATATCAGGCGGCCCATGACAATTTATGAACGCGAAATTCAAATTACCGCTAGCCTTGGAATCGCTTTATTGCCGACGCATGCCGATTCGGTGGAGGGGTTGATTCAAAAAGCGGATGCTGCAATGTACAAAATCAAGCAGAAGGGACGCGATGCTTTTTTGCTCTACTCGGAAGAGTTCAACAACGGAATATGCGAGCGCCACGAACTGGAAACCGGCCTTAAAACAGCGCTAGAAAATCAGGAACTGCATATCGTCTATCAACCTCAAATTCATCTTGCGGAAAATGAAGTGATTGGCGTCGAAGCGCTGTTACGCTGGAAACATCCGACACACGGAGAAATATCCCCGGCAAAGTTCATCCCGATAGCCGAAGAAACCGGAATGATCAATGCCATCGGGGAATGGGTTTTGCGTTCCGCTTGTACCCAACACCGACAATGGCTGGATCAAGGACTGCCGCCTATTCGAATTGCCGTCAATATATCCGCCAAACAGTTCCATCGGGAAGAATTCAGTTCAACAGTCCAAGCGATCATTGACGAGACGGGTATCAGTGCGGAGTATTTGGAAATGGAACTGACGGAAAGCACCATGATGTGCCACAAGGACCAAACGCTGATTACATTGGATAAACTGAGGGCATTAGGGATTAAACTGGCAATCGACGACTTCGGTACCGGTTACTCCAGTCTCAGTTACCTGAGAAAATTACCGATCGACAAGATTAAAATCGATCAATCGTTCATCCGCAATATCACAACTACTCCTGCCAATGAGGCAATTGTCAAAGCCATTCTGGCATTATCCGAAAACCTGGGCATGTCGATCACTGCGGAAGGTATCGAAACGGAGGACGAGCTTCAATTCATGAAAAACCACGCCTGTCATGAAGTGCAAGGCTACCATTTCTCCAAACCGATTGAACCGGCGGAATTTACCTCGTGGTTCCGCCGGTTCGGTAATTATTAACTCTCAACTCAGATAATCGACATTTTTGGCCTTTGAGAACTTAAGCGCGGGGATATCCGTCGCCTTAACGTTTTATTGAATACAAACGGTATTACCGTGAAAAACAACCAAACTGAAGCCGGCAACGGAACCGGCGCCACCAATGAAGTATTTAACATCGGAATACTTTCGAGAGTAAAATTCCCGATCGCTACCTGAAGGTCCAATGGCATATCCGATGAAATACTCAGCGCCAAATAGTCTGGGCTTGGAAATAGCATTAGCCGTGCTCCGTTCCAGTCATTTCCTCTATAAATCCGGCTTCCTTTACCTGCGAATAAACCGCCCCTTTCACTATGAAACACTTTGACTCTAATCGCACTATCCGCGTCAAAGGAAATCCGTCCACCTCTGCTTTCGCTTTCGCGACGCGGAAAATCAAAAATAGAAGCATTCGAATCAATTGATTGTCTATCCGACAATAGCGTCAAATTCCGTCCCGGTAACACAGCAAGCGAGCCGGAATTATTAAGCGCTGATCTAAGCGGACTTTTAAATACCTCAACCCGAAGGTCTTCAACCGACTTCTTCACGATATCGTAATGACCGGAATACAACGTTCCCGAAAAAGCCGAACTGCAGATTAACGACAGCCCGCTTATGGCAAACAGTTGGGTCAACCGGGTAATGATTTTTTTGTTATTTAACATTTCCCATATCCTCATAAATGTTTAAATTCTTTGTTAAACGCTTTAACCGTTTTTAATGGTTTGCAACACTTTTTTTGCCTGCTCAATCCCTTGGAAATCAACGTCCGCTGACACGGCTTTTTCCAGAAAACTTCGGGCCGAATCGTTGTCGCCTTGTTTGTGATAAACCATTCCCAGATGGTAGCTTATCGCCGGCTGAACAGAACCCGTTTCTATCGCTTTTTCCAACAGCTGTTGTGCCTTGTTGTAACTACCTTGCTTGTAAGCAATCCAAGCGGCCGTATCGAGCAAATTCGGATTGTTACTATCTTCCAATGGACCAGCCAATTCCGCAGCGCGATTGAGGTTGGCTGGCGTATCGTTGAAATCTGACAGATAGCTCGCCAGATTGTTGACGGCAAGCAAGGATTTCGGATACTTCCGGTAGCTTTGCTCATACAGTTCCAATACTTCCGTGTGCTTGCCGTCGCGATGTAACAATCCGGCCAGATCGTTTACCAACTCCAGAGACATACCGGTTTTATCGATACCTTCTTGCAAAATTTTGATAGCGCCGGATTTGTCCTTTTTCAACATTGCCACTCTGGCAAGATTTCGATAAACGCTAAACCATTCGGGTTTGATTCGGACGGCGTTTTCGAATGCTTGTTTGGCATCGTCCGTTTTCTTGTCGTACAGGTAAACTTCGCCCAACAGATTGTAAGCAACAAAATGTTGCTGATCCTGCTTAATTGTTTTTTTTAACTGAGCGATGGCATTTTCCGCCTGATCCAAGGCCAGATAGCTTTTAATCAATTGCGTCAGCGGTTCTATCGCATCGGACTTTAGCTTCAAAGATTCCTTAAATGCAGAAATACTCTGTTCTAGTTTTCCTTCGGCTTGATAAGCCAACCCGGATAAATAAAACCCCGAGGCATCATCGTCGGATACTTGCCTGATTACTTCGGTAATCTGTTGAGCCTTTTTCCAATCCTTTTGAGCTAATCTGTATTTGAACAAATATTCCAATGCTTTGAGATTTTTCGGATTCGCCGACAACAAAGCGCTAATATGCGGTTCCGCTTGCGCCGGCTGACCGGATCTGAACAAGAGCTCGACCAGATCTTGTCTCGCGGCGGTATCGCCAGGCAATTGCGCGACGACTTTTTCCATATTTTCCCTGGCCAATACCAGATCGTTATTGGCAATATGCGAGGATGCCAACAGCTTCAACACCTGAATGTTATTCGGTTGATCTACCAAAACCGCCCTGAAGTCGGCAATCGCCTCCGGAATCTTTTGCTCGGCCAAGGCAAATTGCCCCCTTAGCGTCAACGCCTCGCCGTCTCTGGGGTTTTCCGCCAACACTTCTTGCATCAAAGCCTTCGCAGCATCATTGTTTTTGTTACTTACGTAAAAACGCGCCAGCGCATTACGGGCTCTGATCCCTGAAGGCCCCAGCTTATCTTTGGCTATCACTTTTTTCAGGGTGGTTTCCACACTTTCAAGATCGCCTTTACGCAGCTGAAGATCCGCTAATTTGAATTGCAACGGATAAGTGTCAGGACTCTGATCGATCATCGGCAACAATTCAGCCATCGCGACGTCAACGTTATTTTTCTTCCATAAAAAATCGATCAGCTCCAATTTGAGCGATTCGTTGTCGGCAATATTTTTAATACTGTTTCTAAGAACCTGTTCGGCATCATCCAAACGTTTCTCGCCGATATAAAAAGCCGCCAGGCGCTGATAATGCAAGGGATTGTCCGGCTTCAATTCAATCAATTTTTTCAATTCGATTTCGGCTTCGCTTTTCAATTCGCTCTTAACGAACAAGTTGGCCAGCATCAAATGTATCGATTGATTCTCCGGTTGTTTAGCAACTGTCTGCTTCAAAATTTGGATTGCTTTTTCCAGCTTACCCGTTTTGGCGTGAATCGACGCGAGCATCAATGCCGCTGTCGCTGAATCGGGTTCCTTTTGCAACGCTTTTTCGACCGTAACAATAGCCGCATCGGTGTCATTATTTGCCGCAGAAACACCCGCCTGAAACACCATCACCTCAACATTGTCGGGTTCCAGAGCCATAGCCTCCCGGGCCAACTGTTTCGCTTCTTCCAATCGGCCGTTCAGCAAAAACAACTGGCCGGCCCTGACCCGGGACATGGTATGACGTTCATCGCTTTGCATCACCGCTTTGTATTGTTCGAAAGCCTGTTTTACTTTTCCCTGCTTGCTAAACGTTTCAGCCAGTTGATAGCGGCTTTCGCTGTCCTTAGGGTCGATCTGTAATACATTCTTAAAAGCCAGTTGGGCTTTTTCGTAATCGCCAGCCTGAAAAAGCTGTCGTCCTTCATTCATATATTCCGCCTTGCGTTCTTCCGCGCCGCCGCAGGCGATTAATCCACCTGCAATTAATGCAACACTCAATTTGTTAAGTAAATTATGTCTTTTCATCAAAATCTGCCGCCTTCGTATCTGCTTGACATGTCCCTATAACCTGAAAAATCGCCGGTATCGGATCCTTGGACGATCAATTTTGCATTGAGACCGTTTCCCGGTATTCTTCCGCCCGGATTTTGTCTTCATATTCCTGGACGATGTTTTCCATTTCCACGCTTTCAAATTGTAAAATGCCCTCGGACTGCAGCAGTCCGGAAAAAGTACCTTTATTTTGATAACGATCCAGTAATTCATTGGCTGCTGAAATAAGCTTGCCGTTGTGCACGCCGCATTGATCTAATTGTTGGCTGGTTTGTTGATACTGACTCTTTAATTGGCTCAGCTCGGTCGACAATTGATTTTTTTGCTGATTCAGCGTTTTATACTTTTCAATCACTTCAACCAGCTTGGCATAGGTCTGTTCTTGACGAGCCTGCAACTGATGGTTGCTACTTTGCTGACCGGCCAATTTTTTACTGATTTTGCCGTTCTCAGACTCCAGAGACGAGACATCTTTCTTCATGGCTTCCAGTTCCGCCTTCAGTTTCGCATTTTCCGTTTTCAAGACATCCCTTTCGGTCGTGGCTTGCCGAACCATCGCCTGCAACCGGGCGACCATTTGTCCGCCACCCCCTTCAGTTGCTGTGCGTACGCCGGCATAAACCGGAACGGCAACAATAAACATAACAACTATCGACAAAGCTTTTTTGGACATAGTATTCTCCGCAACATCAGAATTGTGTATTGAAGTCGATCAGCAGCACGTCGATGCCGACATTCGGCCCGTCGATCTGATCGGTACTGAGCCAGCGCGCGCTCATCCATGCATTTTCCATAACACCGTAATTCGCGCCGATCAACCAGCCTTTGGCATTGGTGCCGCCCAGATGGAAATTGGAATCGGTGAAGGCATCCAACACGGCGTCGCTTTCGATATATTTATAAGCCACATGCGCGTTCCATCTACCCGGCAACAAGGTTGTCGGCCAGCCAAGATCCAAGCGAACCTGCCAGGCATCGGTTCGATCTTCCAGATCGGGGTTGTTATAAATTGTCCCTTCTCCGATACGACGTTGAATTTCTTCCTTATCGAAGCCGTAATTTTTCGCGTAATCGGCGGTCAACTTAAGGTGTATAGGCGCAAACATCGCAAAATCGTAAGACGCATTGATATTCAGAATTTCGTACTCCGAAGCTAAACCGAATTTCTCTGGATTCGCCGTATTCAATGCACCTGCGTAACAAATCGGCGTCATGCTGTTGCCTTTTTGCAAAAACTCAGGGACGGAAGCGTCGCTATCCGCATCGGGCGTACTACATAATTGGGAAGGGTTTCCCAGTTTTCTGGGCCTTGCCTCGGTATTCAAATATTTATAATAAGCCACTGCAAGCGACAATTTATCCTGGTTATTAAACTCCAGCTCCGTTCCAATCTGACCACCCAACAACCATTTGTCTTTCGTACTTAATTCAAACTCCTGCAGAGGAAACGCTCCCAACGTCATAAACAAACTTTTACTTTGGTCTTCCTGGTCATACAAACTACCGGAGCCTGCCAAGTTATAACGAAACGTTGAAGCGAATCCTTCAAAGCTCAAATCCCGGTCCCAAACCAAGTCGGTAAATACATAAGGATTGGCGATACGTCCCCCTTGCAACGTCATCCAGTTGTATCCGTCGCTATCGAAGTCGTTATAGCGCAGAAAAGCACGGTCGATGACAAACTCGTATTTTTGACCGGTATTGCCCATGGTCTGATTGGTGGATAGCGGATTTCGCATATTCCCCGAAGCCAATCGAATTCCGGCATTCAGCCCTTCGGTGATTTTGGCATCCAAACCAAGACGCAAACGCGCGCGAAAACGGTCTCTATCCTGGTTGATATTCTCCAGGCCGTCTATGCCTGAATCGAGGATGCCGCCACCTTTTTGATTGATGGCGAGAAAATCGTTGACTCTTTCGGAATTCGCCAGAAGCAAACTATTTTCCAGATTGGTCGCGGCAAAATGATCGTTTTCATAACGCAAACGCATGTCGCCGGACAATTTGAATCGTCGCGTCCATTCCGGCAGCGCATCCGGAATACCCCATTGTTTGTTCTTCGCCTCCTGCATTACGTCGGCCACCACGTCCTCGCGTAAATCCGCACGTACCTGTTCGCGAATCTGCTCGCGAACGAACTCCGGGACATAAGGTACTCTGACCACATCCGGATCGACTTTTTCTTCCGTCGTCGCCGTTTTGACCTGAGCCTCTGCATCCTGTTCGGCTTGCTTGATCATTTGATCGGCATTTTCTTGGCTCAACACGCCTTGTTTCACCAGTAAATTGATCAAATTGGTCGTGGTATTACGTAGCTTCAGCAATTCCTCTTTTTCGCCGGCCTGAGTCGCCGTAGTCAACGACATCAAAGCAACGGCCAATACCGACTTTCCGAAACTCTTGAATTTAATCTGTCCCATTGTTTTACATTCTTGAAGTAATCTTTAATTTAACCGGTTGTTTCATCCCGACCGGCGGAGCATCGCCGATCCGATGCAAATTCTTCAGCACCGCTAAAATAATTTCGTCGGTCCTTTCGTTTCCACTGCTTCTGCTCAGCTGATAACGCGTCACAGATCCGTCCACGTCCACCCACAAACTGATATACGCGGAATAGGCTCGGCGCCTTAACTCGTCCCGATCCATCATCGCGTCCAATACGGCATTTTTGACGATGCCGGCATACCAGGCATTGGGGTTTCCCGCCAATAAACTACGGCCGCCTTTACGAGCCGCCAAACCGAAATTGTCGGAACCGGCACCGCCATCGGCGTCCAACCCCAAACTCTCTGCCGGCGGCTCGTCCGAGACATCCGGCAGGTTCTCAGGCTCAGGTTCGGGCTCCTCGATTTTTTCCTCGATTTCCGGCTCCGGCGGAGGCTCCTGTTTTGGAGGCGGCGGAGGCGGTGGCGGCGGCTTCAACAAGGTAATCGGTTGAATTTTCCTTTCTTTTTTTTCCGGCCGATCTTCTAAATAACTTTTTATAAAACCCACCACGCCATAGACGATCGCAATAACCAGAATCGCAGCTATAATCCTCGGGACATACACCCGAAAATGTTTTCTCTCGCTCATTGCCGGCTTCTATTTGACCAGTTTCTGCGTCACCAGCCCGATTTGGGTGATTTCAAGCCGCCCCAACAAATCCAGCACGCTCACGACGTTTTGATACTGGACACCCGCATCTCCCTTGATGACGACCGGCAAAGCGGGATTCACTGCCTTGTACTGCATCAGCGTCGATTCCAATTGCTCCATCGTTACCGGGTAGGTATCCAAAAAAATGGTGCCATCGGCCAGAATCGTGATCGCTTTGGTTTGCGGCTTGGATAAGCTCGGCGTATTGCTGGCTTTGGGCAAATTGACGGTGATCCCTTGCACCGCCGCCGTCGTCATGATGATAAAAACGATCAACAACACGTACGACAAATCCAACATCGGAGTGACATTGATTTCATCGTAAGTATCGACTTCTTCTTTATAGCGCATGATTCAACCTGATAAATGGATTGGAGAGGCCCTTATAACAGCTCACTCATTATTGATTTCGGCCGGTGTATAAACATAATATTCAGCTGAAACGCTCTGCTAGTTTGGCAACGAATTCGTCGACAAACACATACATATCGGCTGTGGTTTCCTTGATGCGGCTACCCAGATAGTTGTAGCCGAACAGTGCCGGAATAGCGACCAACAAGCCGGCGACTGTCGTCGACAAGGCTGCCGCCACACCGGGAGCAATCGCATTAACATTCACTTCGCCCTGCACGGCAATCGCCGCGAAAGTGATCATAACCCCTAAAACGGTTCCCAACAGGCCTAGAAAAGGTCCGCCGCTGATAGCAATTGTCAACAATACCATCTGCGAGTTCAGACGCTGCATTTCCCTGACCAGCGCCGCATCCATACTGGATCGAATCGCCTCCACCGATTGACTGCTCATCACCGGATTAGCGGCATCGGCCCCTACCGCTTTCGGCAAACGTTGGTTGATTTCCTCGACACCGGCATGATAAATCCGGTAAATGGATGATCCCAGAAACTTCTCATGGCCTCCGGTCAACGATAGCATCAGCGGCGACTCCATGGCATCTTCATCGTCCTCGTTGTCCGGCCGATTCAATTTTTCCATTTCGTCGACACCCAGCTTTTCGAATGCATCGAGAAAATTGGCATTCTCTTTTCGCACTTTCGACAACACAACGCCTTTGCCGATCATCACCATCCAACTGACCATCATCATCACCGCCAACATGCCGATGACCACCCAACCGTCTATGGATACGTTATCCAACGTCGCTTTCAAGTACGAAGGTTCGCCATCGTCGCTGTCTTCCTCGGAGATATCGTCCCCATAGATCAGCAACGAACCGCCCAACCCCTGCATCCGGTAAGCGAATTTCACCGCCGCTTCTTCCGCCGGCTTT
>JBNLEI010000328.1:0-5725 GCA_050304855.1 Methylococcaceae bacterium | reverse complement strand
TCAACGTAAAATTATAGCTTGTTTCAATCATTTCCTATCTCCCAGTCATTTCATTAAAATTTTAGCCCGTCCTTGGTCGATGCCTGGACGGCCAAGCAAAACGCCTTTAATCACCCGGCTGTGCATTCCAATTCGAAAACACAGCATCGCCCCCCGGAGGCTTTGCTTTGCGTCTGTATAACTGAAACTCTCTCAATATTCGGCACGGAACTTAGAAAACCGTCAATAAACTCGCTAATAAAACCGCAATCCGGCGATGCAGAAACTCGGTCGCGACAAACCGGACAATTTAATAATGTAATCTCAACCGAGCTCGGCGTCGTAAATTCAAATTCTTCAAGTTCAAGAAACGATTTAAGACATGGCCTAAGCATTCGATGCAAAGTCTTATCGACGCTCAGTAATCCTCCCAATGCAAAGTCTTTTTTGTACTGTCGTTTGCCGAGAGCCCTGCCCACTTTGGTTAAAATTTCATTTCTAAGTGTCTCATCCACTTCATCATTGATTTTTTCTAGCGGTGTCCCTAGCTGAGGATAAGCTTCGACCAATTTATCGAAGTAAGCTTTCACCAATTCTGAGTGATCGGCATGATTTGATCCGATAACGGCAGCAGTAGAGCTTTTATTCCCGCAATCAATACTTGTTATTTCCGGCACCAGTACTTTCAATACATTGAGATCATCTTCATTGATTGCCTTGTCGGCTTCCAATTTGACTTTTATCAGGCTTTGCCCTTCAATCTCTGCCGGAGACATTGACTGCTCTTCTATTTGAAAGCCGCTATTAAGAAGGGCAACTGTCACTTCTCCCAAGATGCCAGTCTTGTCGGGTACTGTAAAAATCGCATTTGTAATCATATTGCACACTACTTTATCGAGACTTTAAGTTAACGCCGCTAATTACCTTGCCGTATTTCTTCCGGTTTTAATGCCGATTAAGTTTCTAAAACCGCTCTGGTATTGTTGATTAACTCATCTTCCGAAAACGGTTTCGTCATAAATGTCGATACACCGGCGGCTTTAGCCTGCTGACGATGTTTCTCAGTTGCACGCGAGGTAATCATTATGACAGGGGTCTGTTGCATATCAGGGCGACCGCGAATGTGCGCAGTCAATTCTAAACCGTTCATTCTCGGCATTTCCAAATCAACCACGAGAAGATCAGGAACCACCCTTTCAATCTGCTTAATCGCATCCAATCCGTCAATCGCCGTTTCCACAGCAAACCCGGAATCCTGTAACAATTGAGCGACCGAACGTCTGGCGCTTAACGAGTCGTCGACTACCAATGCGAGCGGTAAACCGTTGATATCGTCGTCCAACCCTAATGTCGCATTCGTCAGCAGGTATTGATGCTTAACTCGGTTCCGCAATAACTCCGGCAAATCCACAACCGGCGTTACCTGTCCGTTACCGAGAATTGCCGCACCCAAGACACCCGGAATGTTGGGTATGTAATACCCCATATTTTTCACCAATAGATCCCGGTAACCGAGTATTTCGTCAACAACGACAATGGTCGTTTCTCCCGACTCATCCTCAATCCTTAATGCAGGAAGCTTCTTGTCCGGAAGATTTTCATTAGACATGCCGATCAGCTCTCTGAAATATTTAAGCGGATAGTCTTCGTCGGTACCGGTTTCGATATTCTCCAATCGATAAACCCACTCATCATTTCGCTGAATTCGTTCGCCGCTTTCCGAGTGATAAATTTGCTGCAACCCACGATTGGAAACGGCAAGAATTTGTCCGCCACTTCGAACCAACAACGATTGCATTGAGGATAAGGTCAGGGGAATAGTCAGCGTGATTTCAAGTCCTTTCCCTGGCTCAGAACTCAACGTCATACCGCCTTGCATCGCGGTAACCTGAGCATGAATCGCATCCATGCCTATCCCCCTTCCAGACACTTGAGTTACGGTGTCTCGCGTTGAAAAACCGGGAATCAGGATTAATTTATTAATTTCAGCCTCTGTCAATTGTGCATCGTCTGCAATCAAACCTTTTTTTATCGCTGTCTGCAGAATTTTCAGGCTATCAAGACCTGCACCATCATCGCGGCATTTTACGATCGCATAATTTCCTTTTCGGCTATATTCAAGTTGAATAAAACCTTTTTCATCTTTCCCCGCAATCTTGCGGTTTCCGACTGGCTCGATACCGTGGTCCACCGCATTTCTTAATAAATGCATTACCGGATCCACTAGGTTATTAAGAATCTCGCTATCGATCGGAATCTCTTCGCCTTTAATTTCCAGCTCTACTTGTTTCTCCGTCATCCTCCCGGCCTGTCTGACGATACGCTGGCACCGGGAAGAAATGGTACTTGCAGGAACCATACGAATTGACTGAATGGTTTCCTGATTTTCCTGTTGGATATTATCGTGCTCTGCCATTAACTCCTTAACCTCGGCCAACTGTCTCTCCATGCCGGCGTTAATTTCCCTAATATCTGTTGCAACTTCGGCGATACGACTGGCACTGGTATGAAGCTCGTTATATTGATCCATTTCCAACGCATCGAACTCGCTGTCGATACCGGACTGAGTACTCAGAGTGCTGTAGCTTTGGATGTTAACGAACTGATCCAACTCGGAAACTAATGTTTGCATTTGCCAGGTCAGATCACGCAGAACTTTGAGCTCATCGCTAAATCGGTCAATGCGTTCTTTAAACTGTTCGCCCAATACGCTGCTTTCTCCGGTCATGCGCAGCAATTTGTCAACCAACGTATTAGGCACGCGCGTAACAGCGGTAGCTTCCGCTGACTTCTGAGACCGAGCTACCGGGTCGATTTGAGTCTCCGATTCGGCCAAAACAGGGGTGATTACCAATAAATCGGCATTCTCCGCCGGCAAGCCGTGAACCGCAATCTGGTTCGACCAATCCAACACTTTTTGCAAAACATTTT
This sequence comes from Methylococcaceae bacterium, assembly GCA_050304855.1. Lineage (GTDB taxonomy): Bacteria > Pseudomonadota > Gammaproteobacteria > Methylococcales > Methylomonadaceae > Methylomarinum. The sequence continues at coordinate 2,815 of JBNLEI010000328.1, read as the reverse complement.
TCGCCTGTCCCGGCGCGTGTCCATCGCCCACCAACGCATCGCTCATCATTTCCAGGCAATCCGCCGCTTCCATAAGCATATTCCCCAACGCGCTGACCGGAAACGCTCCCTGTTCCGTCAATTGTTCGAGAATTTCTTCCAAATGATGTGTTAACGTCGCAATGCCGGAAATCCCGACGATATTTCCGGATCCTTTTAACGTGTGGGCAATACGTTGGGCTTCCAGCAAGTCCTCAATGTTACGATTACCGGCAACTACCCGCTGAATAGCACTGGAAAAATTAGCCGTTGAGGCCGGCAATTCATTGAGCAACGAGTCCAATAATTCTTGATTCACATCCTCAGGTAGTTCGAGTGAAACATCTTCCGACTCGGCTATTTTCTTTCTTGAATCAAAACGATCGTCTTGACCGCTAATAACCGGTTGAGTCAATTGTTCAATTAAACGACCGGCTTCCGTTGCGAGCAGTGGATTTTTCCAGCCTTCGCTCTGTAGATGCAAAACCAGGGATTGGCATCTTTCACTATCGTTAACAGCTTCAAGATAGCTCTGAATTAAAGGTAGCGCTTCCTTGAACAGTTGACACTCAACCTCACTGAATCCTGGATCTTCCGCACGACGACTTCTCATATTAACCGATAATCGCTCGAACACTGTGCGTAGCCCAGCCAGTCCGATCGTGCCGCATGCTTTAGCTAAAGTCTCGAATTTATATTCCTGTTCAGTCAGAATGGCTTTAAAGGTGGCGACATCCGTCGCATTTTCGTCAGAGTGATCGGCTTCAAGTATAAAATTCCTGACTAACAAAGCGAATTCATCATTGACCATCGCCAACAGTTCAGGTTTGACATACGCTGTCTGAACCAAAACTACTTGCTCGCTTTTATCACTTGTCGCTTTTTCAGACTTATCTGCGCCGCCGGTTGACTCGTCACCGAACATTTCAAGCAACATTGTGGAATCATCGTCCGATAGCGGAGACTCCCAAAGTGGATTTTTCAAGCATTCGATCAGCACTACGAATCGTTCTCGGTCTTTCGCCGCTTTCAAATATTTCTCAAACGCTTGGTGCCAATCCAGCCATAATCGAAGGACAGCTTCCCGAGAATCTTGTTTATGTTCGGCAAGATACGAACACCCCTCTGCAAAAAGTGCGGTGGTATCCTGCAGCGCGAGCAATCCGCTTTCTCCTGCTTTTTCGGCAATCACCTGCCAACAGTCGGCATATTGACTCGCGATATCGACGAACTCGGCGCTTCCCATATTGGCATGGGATTTTTTTAGCATTGAATTAACTTCATCCAACACTTCTTTAAAGATGGAAGGTATTGAGTATTGCTCATCATCAATCTCAATATTTTTATCGGCACTTTGAACCAACTGCTCAAGCAGCATTGACACGTCTTCGCGAGTCAGCGGCTCCGACCAAAGATCGTTAGTCAAGCATTCGATCAGCATTGATGCAGCCTGATGGCTGTCAGGATTCTGAACGAACGTTTCGAACAATTGATGCCAATCATGCAGAAGCCGCCATCGCTCGGCCGACAGCGGGGCATTGTTCTCGAAAAAGTCAGAACACGCATCGATATAAAGAGCAATGACATCGCCAAGGGATAAAAATCCTGAGTCAGACGCTTTATCGCCCAAAGCCGCCCAAAATTCGACATAAGATGCTGTTGCTTCCAACCAATCGTCGGAAGCATTTTTGAGGCTAACTGCTTGTACATTTGTCAACAGCGTTGACGCCTGCGCAAGTTCCGCTTCGAATAGCCCTTGAAAATCGTCTTTTTCGCCAGTCATCGATGCCGCCGCCTGTTAATCGGGCAGTTTAAATACGTTTACGGCTGCATTCAGCTCTCCGGCATAATGAACCAAATCATCGGAGAGACGGCTCTGGTGCTGCAACTGTTCGTTAGTTTTAATGGTGCTGTCATGAATATTCTGCGCGTGGACTTTAAGGCTTTTACCCACCTCAAGCTGAGATAAGGTATTTTTGGCGATTTTTTGTACCGACGACACCAGTGTCTGAGTCGCAGTCTGGCTTTCCTTCATTCTTTCGCCGGCTTCCTCACCTTTACGCGTTCCGTCTACAACCTGACTGATCACATTGTTCATGGTATTCATAGTATCGGAGGTATCGACCTGGATATTTTTTACCAACGTGGAGATTTGTCCGGTCGCTTCCCGCGAACTCTCCGCAAGCCGTTGTACCTCATTCGCAACAACCATGAATCCTCGTCCGGCTTCACCGGCGGAAGCGGCCTGCATACCGGCATTAAGAGCTAATACGTGCGTTCTCTCGGCGATATTGTTAATAATGTTGACCGCGCCGGTAATTTCCTGCGAACGTTCACCCAATCGTTTTATTCTTTTCTCGGTTTCCCGAATAATATCCCGAATGGTATTAATACTTTTGACTGTTTCCGTTACCGCTGCCACCGCATCTTCGGTTTTGGCCATGGCTTTTTCGGACGCTTGGTTGGTAACCTGAGAAAATTTTGCCACCATCGTCATGGTATCGACAGCCCGATTGAGCTCATCCAGTGTCTTCTCTATTTCCTGCCTCTGGCTGTCGGCAAACATCATGACGCTGCCGGACTGGTCTTTCACTTTATCCGACGTTGCATTAACCTGACCGGAAATCGTCGTTACTTCCTGTAATATCTTTGCCATTTCTTCAGCAAGTAAGTTAATGGAGTCGGATACCGCACCAGTCATATTTTCCGCAACGGGGATTTTAATCGTTAAATCTTTCTGACTCAGTTTGGATACGCCTCGTAACAGTTCGATGATTGAATTATTCAATTGCTTGTG
>JBNLEI010000327.1:0-6227 GCA_050304855.1 Methylococcaceae bacterium | reverse complement strand
GCACTGGGATAAGGACCGAAATATTTGCCTTTTCTTTTTTTGGCCCCACGATGGAAAGTAATTTGAGGAAAGTCATGATTGCCCGAAATAAACACATAAGGATAAGACTTGTCATCGCGTAGGCAAATATTGTAACGCGGCTTAAAGCGTTTGATCAGTTGGCTCTCTAGCAGCAGGGCTTCGCCTTCAGTATGAGTGACCGTTACCTCAATCGACGATACTTTTGCCACCATAGCTTGTTGTTTAGGCGATGATGTCTGAGTTCGAAAGTAACTGGAGACCCGGTTCTTTAAATTTTTGGCTTTACCGATATATATAATCTCCCCTTTGGCGTCGAGCATTCGATACACTCCGGGAAGCCGAGTCAGGTTTTTCAGAAAAACCTTAACATTAAATGATTCTTGATTTACATCGGACACAACTGCTTAACCGCTAATTGCCTTAATCGTTTGAAATACTTCCGCAAACATCTCCGCCGTCAGCCTTTTAGTCTGCACATTATAACGGCTACAATGATACGAGCTGACCAAGGTTTTACCGTCCGGCAATGCAAACGTCCGGTTATGGCCGAAGCGTGCACTACCTTGCTTCAAATCATAGGCTTTCAATATCGCCTGATGGGCAATATTTCCCAGTGCTAAAATGACCGCAGCATCCGGAAGTGTTTTGATTTCAGCCTTCAAATAACGATTGCATTGGTTAATTTCGGCCCCGGTCGGTTTATTTTGAGGCGGCAAACATTTTACCGCGTTAGTGATGCGGCAACCGTTCAACTGCAGACCATCGCGCTTATTAATTGAATCCGGCCTATTACTGTAACCAAAATCATACAAAGCTCGGTATAGCAATAATCCCGCATAATCCCCTGTAAACGGTCGGCCGCTTGCATTGGCGCCGTGCATTCCGGGAGCCAACCCGACAATCAGCAATCTTGGATTCGGGTCGCCAAAAGGCGCCACCGGACGTGCATGATAATCTGGATATTTTTGCTTAACTTCGCATAAAAAATGGTACAGCCGCTGGCAACTTTTGCAGTCCTGATCAAAGATTGATTCAACAAACATAATAAATTATACGCACAAAAAAGGGCCTTTACGGCCCTTTTTCCTGTTTATCAAAAGTCTTTACTCTTCTTCAGTATTGACTTCCTTCATACTCAATCTGACGCGGCCTTGACGGTCAATTTCCAACACTTTGACCTTAACCACATCGCCCTCAGCCAATTTATCGCTGACTTTTTCCACCCGCTCATCGGAAATCTGGGAAATATGCACCAAACCGTCTTTACCCGGCAGAATCGTAACAAAAGCTCCGAAGTCCATCAAACGAACTACCTTACCTTCGTAGATCTTACCTACTTCGACTTCAGCTGTAATTTCTTCGATAATCCGTCGAGCTTCCTCTCCGGCTGCCTTATCCACTGAGGCAATATTGACAACACCGTCGTCCGTCAAATCGATACTGGCGCCGGTTTGTTCGGTAATACCGCGTATTGTGGCACCGCCTTTACCGATCACTTCACGAATTTTGCTCGGATCGATTTTGAAGCTGATGATGCGGGGAGCAAAGTCCGACATTTCCGCGCGAGTCGCAGAAAGGGATTTGTTCATTTCACCTAGAATATGCAAACGACCCTGTTTTGCTTGTTCCAGCGCCGTTTTCATGATTTCCGCAGTGATACCGTCAATTTTAATATCCATCTGCAACGCAGTGATTCCATTTTCCGATCCGGCAACCTTAAAATCCATATCGCCCAAATGGTCTTCATCACCCATGATATCGGAAAGCACAGCAAATTGATCGCCTTCCTTAATCAAACCCATGGCGATACCGGCTACCGGAGCTTTGGTCGGTACACCGGCATCCATCAACGCCAGACTGGTTCCGCAAACCGAAGCCATCGAACTGGAACCGTTCGATTCGGTAATATCCGAAACCACACGAATCACATACGGAAATTCATCCATATTCGGTAAAATCGCACTAACACCGCGTTTCGCCAATCGGCCATGACCGATTTCACGGCGCTTTGGCGAACCTACAAATCCGGTTTCACCAACGCAAAACGGAGGGAAATTGTAGTGCAACATGAAAGGTTCTTTATATTCACCAGTCAATGCGTCGATGATTTGCGCGTCACGATCAGTACCCAAAGTCGCAACAACCATAGCTTGCGTTTCTCCGCGGGTAAACAGCGCAGAACCATGCGTTCTTGGCAATACTCCAGTTCTAACAGAAATAGGTCTGACTTTATCCAGTTCACGGCCATCAATTCTTTTGCCGTCATTTAGAATAGATCCGCGAACAATTTTCTTTTCCAGATGCTCAATAATATTGCGGATATCGGACTCTTCATACTGTTCATCGGCAGTCAATTTTTCCACCACCGCGGTTCTGACTTCACTCAGCCTGTCCTGACGAACCAGTTTCTCGGCAATCTGATATGCCTCACTGATCGCTTGCTCGGCTTCAGCAACCACTAGATTTTCCAGTTCGGTATTAACATCGGGGGCAACCCATTCAACAGCAGGAGCGGCCACTTCTTTAGCAAATTCCTTAATCGCGTTAATGGCTACTTGCATTTGTTGGTGTCCGAATAATACAGCCCCCAACATAACTTCCTCCGACAACAAATCGGCTTCGGATTCTACCATCAATACCGCATGTTCAGTACCGGCCACCACCAATTCTAATTGTGATTCCTTTAGCACTGATAACGAAGGATTGAGGAGATACTCCCCATCCTTGTAACCGACGCAGGCCGCACCCACCGGACCGTTAAAAGGCAACCCAGAAACCGCCAAAGCGGCCGACGCACCCAATAGGGCGGGAATCTCAGTATCCACTTCCGGGTTTAACGAAACCACTGTCGCAATGATTTGAACTTCGTTAGTGTAACCATCAGGGAAAAGCGGGCGAATCGGTCGATCGATCAAACGTGAAATCAACGTTTCGCTTTCACTCGGACGTCCTTCCCGTTTAAAAAAACCGCCCGGAATTTTCCCGGCGGCATAAGCTTTTTCCTGATAATTGACAGTCAGAGGAAAAAAATCTCCGCCGTTCGCTTCTTTTTTACCAACCACTGTCACCAGTAACGATGTGCCTTCGACATCAATCAATACGGCACCATTAGCCTGACGGGCGATTTCACCGGTTTCCAGAGTAACCAGACGATCGCCGTACTGAAATTCTTTCCTGATAGGATTCACTATAAGGTTCCTTTGCGTTAAAGGTTATTTTTAAAATTCATCAAATTCAATCCGGGATCGGCCGACCTCGGCCTCGCCCGACATAAAACCGGAAAATTTCCGATTTGGCTCTCAATAACCAATGATTGAGAGTAGCGGAATGATTTCGTCTTGCCTAGACAAAATCACCTAGAAACAGAAACGGCACGAAATGTGCCGTTTCCCGTTTTATTATTTACGCAAGCCCAGACGCTCGATCAACGAACGATAACGAGCCAAATCTTTCTTTTTTAGGTAATCTAACAACTTACGTCGCTGATTGACCATTCTTAACAATCCACGACGGGAATGATTATCTTTTTTATGTTCTGCGAAATGCGGTGTTAGTTGAGTAATATGGGCGGTCAGTAAAGCAATCTGTACTTCCGGCGATCCGGTATCGGTTTCCGACAAACGGTACTCTTCAACAACGGCTTTTTTTTGTTCTGCTGTAAACGGCATTATTAATCCCTATCGATTAAATATAAATAAACACAACCACCGCTAACGATGGCAATCAATTACATGGTTTCCACAATAGGGCGTAGAAACCAATGTTCTTCACTAACTGAAACAATCAGCCAGAATCATCATTCAGATGAAATATCTTTTTCGGCGCTAGTTTACCACCCAATAGCATTTCCCCCAAACCTAAAAAGGCTTGCTGGTTGTACATTCTGACCATTCCTTGGCCTGGCGCATCAAGGATGAGTTGCTGCCCATGACGGATTCGTTCGGCTTGTTCTACCGACACTTGCACAGCCGGCATGGCTTCAAGTGGTTCATCGACAGCAATCAAACTATCCAACAAGGCTGCTTCGTCCATAGATTGTAATTGTTCCAGCGTATAAGCCTGAGCAATTTCAAATCGGCCGGCACCGGTTCTGCGCAATGCTTGCACTGTCGCACAACACCCCAGGTAATGCCCTATATCTTCAGCCAATGAGCGAATATAGGTTCCTTTAGAACAGTGCACTTCAAATGTCACTTGATCTTGCTCGAACGCCAACAACTCCAAATTAAAAACAGTGATTTGCCGGGCTTTTCTCTCAACAATCTTGCCTTCCCGAGCCAACTCGTAAAGTTTTTTACCTTGGTGTTTTAAGGCGGAATACATCGGCGGCACCTGACTCATTTCGCCTGAAAAATGAATCAAACATCGCTGTAATTGTTGCTCAGACAATTCCGGCACCGGCATCCGTTTAATCATCCTACCTTCACTGTCTCCAGTATCGGTCATAACGCCGAGTCGCATCGTAAACCGGTAACGTTTGTCATCGTCTAGCATCAATGCCGAAACTTTGGTTGCTTCGCCGAAACACAACGGCAACAATCCACTCGCCATCGGATCCAAGCTGCCGGTATGCCCGCCTTTATTGGCGTTCAATAATCCGCGAACTTCCTGCAGGGCTTTATTGGAAGACACACCAAGCCGCTTATCCAACAGCAAAATACCGTGAATATTTCTGCCGCGCTTACGCTTCCCCATCAGTGCTTTTTATCCTTTTCGTTAAGCAACTCAGCCACGCGCATCCCAGTATCGAAAGAATGATCGTAATAAAAACGCAACTCCGAAATATGCCTTAAACGCATACGTCTAGCCACTTCATGACGAATGACAGGCGCCAATTCATTCAACACCTTGACGTTTTCTTGCTTGCCTTTCTCGTCCGCATTCAATACGGTGATGTAGATCTTGGCAACCGCCAAATCTTTTGACAACACGACTTCGTTGACGGTAACGAAACCCAATCGGGGATCATCAATGCTTCTCTGTAACACAAAGGCCAATTCTTTCTGCATCTGCGAGGAAACACGTTCACTGCGCCCGTATTCTTTCGCCATTCGTTAAATTTCCCGCCTGACTTCCACGCGTTCGAAGACTTCGATCTGATCACCGGCCTTAACGTCGTTATAGTTCTTCACGCCGATACCGCATTCCATGCCCATTTTGACCTCATTAACGTCATCTTTAAAGCGCCGCAATGACTCCAATTGTCCTTCGAATATGACAACATTATCACGTAAAACACGAATCGGCAGGTTTCGCTTGACGAAACCGTCGATCACCATACAACCGGCAATGGAACCGAATTTCGGTGACCGGAACACATCCCGCACTTCCGCCAAACCGACGATATTTTCTTGAATCTCCGGCGCCAACATGCCACTGATAGCACGCTTAACTTCATCGATCGCATCATAAATGACACTGTAATAATGTAAGTCGATCTCTTTCTCTTCGATCAACTTACGCGCCGCGGCATCCGCCCGGACGTTGAATCCGATCAAAATCGCCCCTGACGCCAACGCCAAATTAGCATCGCCCTCATTGATTCCGCCAACTCCGCCATAAATACATTTTACCTGCACTTCATCGGTGGACAATTTCACCAGCGATTCCCGTAACGCTTCAAGACTGCCCTGTACATCCGTTTTGATCACCAAGTTAACGGCCGCGGTTTCGCCAGCGGACATTTTGGAAAAGACCTCATCCAGCTTGGAGGCGGCTTGAGCAGCGTGTTTCGTCGATTTTTTACGATCTTCACGATGTTCGGCCAATTCTCTGGCGACGCGCTCATTCTGCACCATCAGAAACTCGTCGCCGGCATCGGGAGTGCCTGATAAACCTAAGACCTCAACCGGTGCGCATGGCCCTGCTTCTTTGACCGGCTTACCGTTTTCATCGAACATTGCGCGAACCCGTCCGAATTCATGTCCACACAGAATCATTTCGCCTTTTTTCAGAGTGCCTTTTTGTACCAGCATCGTCGCAACCGCGCCGCGACCTTTATCTAAGCGGGATTCGATACAAATACCTGAAGCCGTTCCGGCAACAGGAGCTTTCAACTCGAGAATTTCCGCTTGTAGAATCAGTGCCTCGATTAAATCATCAATCCCTTCACCGGTTTTCGCAGAAACCTTCAAAAATTGTACGTCCCCTCCCCATTCTTCAGGCACCACTTCGATTGTCGCCAATTCCTGCATGACCTTGTCGGG
>JBNLEI010000326.1:0-15186 GCA_050304855.1 Methylococcaceae bacterium | reverse complement strand
CAGTGCACAAGCTTCATGAGAAACACCTTCCATCAAACAGCCATCGCCCATAAACACATAAGTTTTATGGTCAACGATATTGTGGCCAGGTTTGTTGAATTGATCGGCCAACAGCTTTTCAGCCATCGCAAAGCCAACCGCATTAGTAATACCTTGACCTAACGGACCAGTCGTGGTTTCTACACCAGGCGCATAGCCGTATTCAGGGTGGCCGGCACATTTAGAATGCAATTGACGGAAAGTCTTCAGCTCATCCATCGGCAAATCATAGCCAGACAGATGCAGCAAAGAATAAATCAGCATGGAGCCGTGACCATTCGACAATACAAAGCGATCGCGATCGGCCCATTTAGGGTTTGCCGGATTATGTCTTAAGTGGTCGTTCCACAACACCTCGGCGATATCGGCCATACCCATGGGTGCACCCGGATGACCGGAGTTTGCTTTTTGTACGGCATCCATGCTCAAAACGCGTATAGCGTTCGCTAATTCTCGGCGCGAAGGCATATTCTTCTCCTTATTTAAATTTGTTAACGATGAATTCTTTTGAGAAATCGTAATGCTTACGATCGGTGACTCGATGCAGTGAAACGGGCGGATAATCCGCCCGTTCTTTCAGCATTATTCCAGGTTAGCATGTCGGCTACGCATGATTTCTTCCTCAATCCCCTTTTCGTGGATGATATGAGACACGGTAGCTTCCAGGAAAAACAAAGTAGACAGTTCGAATACTGTCCCCATCGGCATGCCTTTCACTTTTTCGTATTGTTCAGCTTTACCGATTTGGAATACGCCATCTGCTAGATCGCCAATGGTCGATTCGCTTTTTGCGGAAATCAGCATGATCTTAGCGCCGATTTCTTTTGCTCTCTTAGTAAAGGCAATTAACTGCTCAGTTTCACCTGAACCAGAGATAATGATCAGTAAATCGCCTTTCTTGATGCTTGGCGTCACAATCTCGCCAACGACACTGACATCGTAACCACCGTGCATCAACCGCATAGCAAAAAAGTTACCGACCAACTTGGAACGACCGGCTCCGGAAATAAAAACACGGGATGCCTCATCCAGCATTTGCGTCAATTTTTCTGAATAAGAATCTTCAGTCGCTTCCAGAATACCGCTAATTTTTTCTACGACAAGTTGTTTATGCATGACTTATACCGCTGCCGCATCAACCAGTTCACGAATTTCGCGTGCTGCTTCTGCAGGAGACGGTGCGCCATAGATAGCCGCACCAACAACGATGATGCTAGCACCCGCTTCAACAACACTTTGTACCGTGGATTGTTTGATACCGCCGGCAACAGAAACGCGTACATCCAAACCTAAAGAGGCAATATCTTGCAGATCAGCAAAAGGCGTTTGTCCAGCCGCTTGCGCATCCAAACCTGTGTGAACACCCACGATTTGAGCACCCAATTCGGCAGATGCTCTCGCACATTCCACTTTATCAGGAACATTGATCAAGTCGACTTGCACTTCAGCGTTGTTCGCTTTAGCAGCTTTGATAACACCGCCAATAGTCGCCAAACCAGACACGCCCAATACAGTACAGATATCAGCACCAGCAGCATAGAAAGGAGTCGCTTCGTATTCACCTGCATCCATTGTTTTCAAGTCAACCAAAATCAATTGATTCGGGAATCTCGCTCTTAACTCTTCAACCAGCTTCAGACCATTGTACTTAATGCAAGGCGTACCGATTTCGAAAATGTCAACATAAGGAGCTACTTGATCTGCAAGTGCTACTGTTGCATCGAAATCTAATGAGTCTAAGGCCATTTGAATTAATGGTTTTGCCATGTTATATGCTCCGTTAAGGTTAGTTATTAATTTTAGTTTTTTGTTTCAGACTTATTTCGCGAAAGGAACTTTAAAACAGAAGTAGGTTAAATGTCAATTTTATGGACTAACATCACAAAAAAGCTGATCATTACACCACCATTTTTTTCGCAACTCTCATTAATTAGCCGGTAGAAAACTTGAAACCGCATTAATGTGTAGCGTAAGGCCCTCTTTGCTTACCTATTTTACAACACCCACTCAGCTTTTTTCTTAAATACAGCTTTTCCTTTTAGCTACCCGACATTGTATTGCGGACTTCTCACAAACTAAGCCGCTCATTAAAGGCTTATTAAACAGAAGGTAACAATCGGAATATTAAAATCATAGTGAAGAATGGATTCTCCTCACTAAGCTACTCATATAACCTATGAGGTTTTTGAAATAGCTGACTGGTTTTGTTGCAAAAAACGAACAAATCACGGTTTCCAAGATCATTTGATACCATTTTTTCGCTCATTCACCTTTAAACAAACTTTCCCAATCAACGTCTAAAACAAATTTAAACCGATTTTCATTAGCCATAACAAATGATGCTTTTCGATCAGTCCGGATGCAGGCGCTGCCTTCTATACTTAATATATAGTGAATGATACGTACGACTAACAAAGAGAAAATCAACTGTCTGAGAGCAATAAACCCTGCATAAAAGGCAACAGCGCTTAGCTTTGAGAGAATTTGTTAAGCAGGAAAAACCACCGAAAGAAAATTCGGCGAAACGCGAATGTTAATATAGATTGGCGACAAAAACCGAAATCCAAGTGTGGTTAGCCGCTCGCCTTCCCTGGCAACACAGTATCCGCCCTTTTTATTAGGACGAGTACACTAGTAAGAAATCTTAAACTTTATTACGGAGATATTTTTCAACGCCTGTTAACGCCGCGTATTCCAAAACATCTTGCTCTTTCTCCTTTTCCGCCAAATACTTGGCTACTCCAGTCAAAACATCAGAGATCTGTTCAGCAGCTTCCTCAATAACTTCTACCGAATCGGATACATTAATATCATCAGCAACGACTTCTTCCGTTTTAATTTGCACAACTGGCTTCAGCTTCGCCAAAATAGACTGCTTGGCAACATACCTCGCTACGCTACTGACCTTGTTTTTTCCACTATCGGCTAATTCCTGTTTATCCAGGTATTTATCAACTCCCGTTGCAACGTTGACAACCTTTGGTGAAAGTATCTGCTTGGTCATGTATTTAGCAACACCGGTCGGCTCTTCCCTGATAATCGAAGCTTGTTTCGCCACATATCTATCTACGCCTGTTTTTGCCGGTCCGGAGCTGGATTCGCTAACTTTTTTAGCCATATATTTGGCGACTCCGGTCGCTGATTCTTTGTGTTCAGCTTCCAGTCTGGCGAGATATTGAGATACACCGCTTGCAGATGGATCAACAGGCTCAACCACAATCTCTTCTTCGGCTTCTATTTTATTTTCTGCCGCCAGTTGAGCGGCCAACGCTTCCGCTTCGAGAAAACGTGCAACCAATTCAGCGGCAGCGGCTTTTTGAGCAGCTTTATCTTGCTCGTACAGATATCTAGCTACTCCTGTTGTCGGCGCGTTTTCTTTTTCAATCTTTGCTAAATTAGACAGATAGTTGGCAACACCCGTTTTTACCGGCCTTTCCCTGGAAATTAAGCTTTGCTTCGCTACGTATTTTGCGACACCACTGATAGCCGGCTTATCCTTGTCCGCAATAATCTGTCTGGTGATGTATCTTGACACGCCGGTATAGGCCGGTTTGTCATTATCAGAGAGAATCTGTTTGGCCATATACTTGGCAACCCCGGTAGCCGCGGGATCGTGGCGGTGGCTTTTAAGGTATTTTTCAACACCGGTCGTAATCGGCTGTTTCCCTAGATACCGGGCAACGCCGGTCAATTCACTTGATACTTCTTCATTTTTTTCCGCACCGACACCCCCCTGGTTATCGAAGGAAAAAACGGTCAATGTACCCAGTAAACTATTTATCAAACGATTCTTCTTCACCTGTACCTGCCTCTTTATTAATCTTTCTTTTTTGTTAAATAAAAGTACAGCTCCCTATTTTATCAACGCATTTTCAACGATGAAGCCGAACTTTGATAGCATTTTCGTTAGTGTTATTCCCGTTATTTCTTGCCATTGTCGCGACTTTAGCTTAGTCGGCGCTTAATCGTGCCAATACTTAGCGGGAATCTACCGATCTCACCACAAGCAGGTGAAAACATTATAAAACCATGTAGAAAACGGGCGAAAAGAAACTCGCCCGTTTTCTTTACAACATTACTCTAAATTGGCGTGTCTGCCTCGCATTTCCTCTTCCGCAATTCCTTTCTCGTGAATAATATGAGAAACGGTCGCTTCGAGAAACGCTAAAGTAGACAGTTCGAACACGGTCCCCATCGGCATGCCTTTCACTTTTGCATACTGCTCGGCTTTACCAATCTGAAAAACCACATCTGCCAAATCACCGATTGTTGAATCACTTTTCGCAGAAATCAAAATGATATCAGCTCCAAGTTGTTTTGCTTTCTTGGTAAACGATATCAACTGTTCGGTTTCTCCCGAACCGGAGATCACGATCAACAAATCACCCGCTTTGATACTCGGGGTTACAATCTCACCTACTACGCTGACATTGTAACCACCATGCATCAATCGCATAGCAAAAAAGTTACCGACTAATTTCGAACGGCCGGCACCGGAAATAAAAATCCGACCGGCTCTATCCAGCATATAAGTCAGCTTTTGGTCATAAGTGTCTTTAGTCGATCCGAGAATATCTTTGATCTTTTCTACGACAAGTTGCTTATGCATAACTTATACCGCTGCTGCATCAACCAGTTCACGAATCTCGCGCGCAGCTTCCGCCGGAGACGGCGCACCGTAGATAGCCGCACCAACAACGATGATGCTAGCACCCGCTTCAACAACACTTTGCACTGTAGCTTGCTTGATACCGCCGGCAACAGAAACGCGTACATCCAGACCTAAAGAGGCAATATCTTGCAGATCAGCAAAAGGCGTTTGTCCAGCCGCTTGCGCATCCAAACCTGTGTGAACGCCAACGATTTGAGCACCCAAATCGGCAGACGCTCTCGCACATTCCACTTTATCAGGAACATTGATCAAGTCGACTTGCACTTCGCCATTGTGCGCTTTCGCAGCTTTAACAACGCCACCGATTGTCGCCAAACCAGACACGCCCAATACAGTACAGATATCAGCACCTGCTGCATAGAAAGGAGTCGCTTCGTACTCACCGGCATCCATCGTTTTCAGATCAACCAAAATCAGTTGATTCGGGAATCTTGCTCTCAGTTCTTCAACCAGCTTCAGACCATTGTACTTAATACAAGGCGTACCGATTTCGAAAATATCGACATAAGGAGCCACTTGATCAGCAAGTGCTACCGTTGCATCGAAATCTAATGAGTCTAAGGCCATTTGAATTAATGGTTTTGCCATGTTATATGCTCCGTTTGTTACAGTTATTGTCAAAACATAGAAATTGCCAGTTAACGGTAAACTCTAAATCAGTTAGAGGTGTGATGTCAATTTGCCGGCATAACTGTATGTTTCAAATTTTGTTAGAATATTTTTTCATTCAAGCGACACTCAGATCAGTCAATACCTAATAATTGACCTTTTCAACAACGCCGACCTGGCCAAATTTTCAACATTTGCTGCAGGCCGGTTTCGATGTTACATCCAGTGTCTGGAGTGAAACGTACCATATTATCAATAACAGGGAAACAACATTATGGCGTCTTTTTCTAACATAAACGCACTCATTATCGATATGGACGGCGTTTTATGGCACGGTAACAACCCTTTACCGGGGCTAAATGAATTCTTCGAAACCCTGCGCCGACTACAACTACCCTTTATTCTGGCAACTAACAATGCCAGCCTGACTCCTGACCAGTATGTCGACAAGCTCGCTTCCATGGGCGTCACCGTTTCTCTTACCGAAATCCTCACTTCCGGCATGGCGACCGCTTTATATCTGGCTCGCCAATACGAACCTTCGTCCACCCGGGTCTTTGTGATCGGAGAAAATGGCGCCAAATTGCCTCTGATAGAGCAGGGGTTTACCCTAACTGGACTCTATGAAACCCATAGCGACCCGACTGGTGGAGCTGACATCGTCGTCTGCGGGTTGGATAAGGAGCTGTCGTGGGATAAGCTGGCGACCGCAGCTCTTAACATCCGTAACAACGCTCATTTCATCGGCACCAATGGCGATACCACCTTACCGACCGAACGAGGGTTTGTTCCCGGCAACGGTGCAACTTTAGCCGCTCTGGAAGCGGCCACCGGCGTCAAACCTTTGATAATCGGCAAACCTCAACCGATTATGTATCAGCAGGCTATGGCTATTCTAGGAACCTCTGGGGAGGAAACTATCGCTATCGGCGATCGCCTAGACACTGATATTCTTGGCGCAAAACTGGCCGGCATCCGCAGTTTGATGGTACTCAGCGGAATCTCTTCGGAAGCTGATTTGAAAACGCTCGACTATCACCCTACTTGGATCATGTCGGACATTCAGGAGGTCACAAAAATGTTGAAAACACTGCGATAAAAGAACGAAAACACAATTTTTCCGCCTCTGATTCGATATTTGAACCAACACGGCCCACGGGCTACTATTACAGCACTCATGAAAACCGGAGCCCTTTATCATGAAAAAATTCATCAACGATATCGATAGCCTGCTCGACGAAAGCATACTCGGATTTGCCAAAGCCCATTCCGATATTATTCAACTTCAAACCGACCCCACTTTTGTCAGCCGTATCGCACCGACGAAACCCGGCAAAGTGGTTTTGATTTCCGGTGGCGGTTCCGGCCACGAACCTTTGCATACAGGGTTTGTCGGTCAGGGCATGCTGGATGCCGCCTGTCCCGGCCAGATCTTCACCTCGCCTACGCCGGATCAGATGTTGGCAGCGGCCCAGGCTGTCGAAAACGGTGGCGGTGTTTTATTTATTGTGAAGAATTATGCCGGTGACGTAATGAATTTCGAAATTGCCGCAGAAATGCTCGAATTACCTAACGCCAGCTTACTGGTAGATGACGATGTATCACTCCCCAAAGACCACAGTACCGGTCGTCGCGGCGTGGCAGGCACATTGATTGTCGAAAAAATAGTCGGTGCCGCTGCAGAAAACGGCGCTAACCTGACCGCATGCAAATCACTGGGCGATAGAGTCAACCAAGCAACCGCTTCCATGGGCGTTGCGCTTAGCAGTTGCACGGTTCCGGCATTGGGTAAACCGACTTTCGATCTGGCCGAGGATGAAATGGAAATGGGCGTCGGTATTCACGGCGAGCGAGGTAGAGAAACGATGAAGCTAGCCTCGGCAACCGATATTGTCGAACAAATCGCGCAACACATCGACGGTGAATTAAATCCGAAACAAGGCCAACAGGTTCTGCTGCATGTCAACGGCTTCGGCGGCACGCCTTTACTCGAATTGCATCTGATTTACGATCTTGCCGCTCAATACTGGAACAACCGCGGAATCAATATTTGTCGTTCGCTGGTCGGCAATTATACAACCTCACTGGATATGGCCGGCTGTTCCATTACGCTAACACTGCTGGATGACGAAATGATCAGATTATGGGACCAACCGGTCAATACTGCCGCTCTGCGCTGGGGCTGCTGATCAAATCAATCGAATATCAATACCCCCTTTAGATATTGACCGGCGAGAGTCGATAGCAGTCTGAAGCAAAGACTGCTATCTGACGAATTTTCACAGCTGGCTTTTGATCACCGAACTAACCGACGCGATCATCAGTTGTGCTGTCTTAGCGCCGGCATCGATATGGCCTCTAGTCCGTTCTCCCAGAAAGGACGCACGACCTTTAGTGGCCAGCATATCTCGGGTCGCTTCCACCCCGGCCTCGGCTGTTTGATTCACCCCAGCCACGATCTCAGTCAGTTCTAAACCTTCTGATGCCGATTTCTGCAAATAATCGGCAACCGGAGCCAGAACATCCAACATGGTTTTTTCACCAACATCGGCCCGTCCTCTTTTCTTGATGGATTCGACGCCTTCCCCAAACGCTGAAGCAAAAACAGTCAAATCCAGCGACCGGTCGCGGGCGGCTTTGCTCATCGTAACGAAAAAAGTGCCGTACAACGATCCGGAGGCCCCACCGATTTTAGCCATTAAAGTCATCCCGATTTTTTGCCAAGCGGCAACCCAGTCCAACTGCGACCACTCGCCTTCTAATTTCGTCAACGCTTCAATACCGCGTTGTAAATTAAAAACATGGTCGCCGTCACCGATTTCCTGATCCAGCGCAGTGACTTCCTCAGCGTTATCCGCTAGAGTCCGTTCAATTGCCGCAATCATTTCCGGCAATAACGAAGGAGTAATTTGCATGCTCTTTTTCCCGAAAAATATAAATTTTGAGGATACCGCTTCAATCGGACAGTGTCCAGCCACCCACCTCATCGGTGTGCTTGTTCTGAACGACAGTCGGTGCTAACCTGTCCGCCCGATTATCCTTAAAACCGTAACCGAATGACGGATTCGAACGATACTTTGGATGTTTTATGCGTCGGTCACGCTTGCTACGACCTGACTTTTTCAGTCGACCACCATCCGACAGCCGATGAAAAAATTTTTGCGGAAAGTTGCGTCGGTTGCGGCGGCGGCCCGGCTGCCAACGCCGCAGTCATTGCAGCCCGCTTGGGATTCCGCTCAGCATTTGCCGGCTATTTAGGCAACGATCCCTACGGCGACCGTCATTGGCATGAATTTCTCGAAAACAATGTCGATGACCGCTTCCTCGTTCGTGGCGACAACCCAACTCCGCTATCCGCGATCCTGGTCAAACCCGACGGAAAAAGAGCTCTGATCAACTACAAGGGCGAAACCCAACCTTTACCGGCAAACACGCTCGACTTTTCTCAGATTTCCGCACGCGTGGTCCTGTTCGACGGCCATGAACCGGAACTATCTCCTCCGCTGGCCGATTATTGCCGTTCCCGCAAAATCCCCACTGTTCTAGATGCCGGTTCCGTTCATAGAGGAACGCTCGCTCTGCTGGATAAAGTCGATTACTTGGTGTGCTCTGAAAAATTCGCCTGCCAATTCGCCGGTAATGAAGAAACCGCTCTGACAAAACTCACAGAGAAATCCGTTGTCGTCGTCACTTTGGGCGAACGCGGTCTAATCTGGCAACGCGGCGGTGAGCGAGGACATTCTCCGGCTTTCGCAATTTCTCCTATCGATACGACCGGAGCCGGTGACGCTTTCCATGGCGCCTTTGCCGCCGCCGTCGCCGCGGGCATGAGTTGGCATGATACCTTGCGGTATGCCAGCGCCGCCGGTGCATTTTGCTGTTGCCGGACCGGAGCACGACAAGGGCTTGCCAACCGGCAGGAACTGGATGCTTTCCTGCTCGAACACAGGCAGTAGGCCTTGTTTGACCATTCAACGAACATTATAATGCTCTGCTTTACCGAACTGGACTGACATGGATCGCCCGGCTGAACGCTGATTCCGGCCGCGAACCTATCGTTTTTCTGCAATAGCGTCTCGCCGACGCCCCAACTCCTTCTTTTTCTATAAGAATCCATAATGTCGAAAAGCAAAATATACAAACCTTGCGATCTGGTGATTTACGGGGGACTCGGAGACCTTTCCACCCGAAAGCTGATCATATCCTTGTACCGCCTGGAAAAGGCCGGTTTGCTGGAGCCGGAAAGCCGCATTATCGCTGTCGACAGACACGAGATAGATTCACCGGAATTTATTAAGATTGCCCGGAAAAGCTTGCAATCTTTTTTAAACGACAGTATCGATGAAGACATTTGGCTGCGTTTCTCGGTCCGTCTGTCCTATCTGAAAATCGACTTGCGACAGACGGAACAATATCAGCAACTGCATGAGGTGCTGTCGCCCGAGTCCCGTGTTATGGTCAATTATTTTGCGGTTTCTCCGGTACTGTTCAAAAGCATTTGCCAAGGACTACAACAGTCCGGCGTATTAAATTCCGAGTCCCGTATCGTCATGGAAAAACCGATCGGACACGATTTGGCTTCATCCAAGGAAATCAACGATGTTGTGGCCGATGTATTCAACGAAAATCAGGTTTTTCGTATCGACCATTATCTCGGCAAGGAAACCGTATTGAATTTGCTAGCACTTCGCTTCGCCAATTCCTTTTTCACGACTAACTGGGACCACAATACCATCGACCATATCCAGATCACGGTCGCAGAGGAAGTCGGAATTGAAGGACGTTGGGAATATTTTGACCAAACCGGCCAATTACGCGACATGCTTCAAAATCATCTGTTGCAAATTCTGACGTTTGTCGCGATGGAACCGCCGGTCAATCTTGAAGCGCAAAGCATTCACAGCGAAAAGATCAAAGTACTGAAAGCGCTGCGGCGGATTACCGAAAACAATGTCGAGGAAAAAACCGTCCGTGGCCAATACGCCCAAGGGTTTCAAAAAGCGACTCCGGTGCCGGGCTATCTTGAAGAAGAAGGCGCAAATACCGAGAGTAAGACCGAAACGTTTGTCGCCGTTAGAGTCGATATCGACAACTGGCGCTGGGCAGGAGTCCCGTTTTATCTTCGGACCGGCAAACGCATGAATTACAAGCGCACCGAAATTGTCGTCTATTTCAAACAATTGCCGCACAACATTTTTAAAGACAGCTTCCGTCACCTGCCGCCCAACAAACTGATCATCCACTTGCAGCCGAACGAAGGCGTCGAAATCGAAATGCTCAACAAAGTACCTGGCATCGACGGCGACATCAAACTACAAAAAACCAAGCTGGACTTAAGTTTTTCCGAAACGTTCAAGAAAAATAAACTGTTCGGCGGCTATGAAAAACTGATTCTGGAAGCGCTGCGCGGCAACCCGACGCTGTTCCTGAGTAGAGAGGAAATTGAGCAAGCCTGGAGCTGGATCGACTCGATTCAAAATGCCTGGGAGAAAACCCGCGAAGAACCTTACCCGTACCCGGCCGGCACTTGGGGACCGATTGCTTCCGACTCGCTACTGTCTCGCGACGGCCGAGCTTGGGAAGCCTAATCACAGAACTGGATTATCGATATGGTGAAACAATTTTTATTCGAAGACCGCAACAGTTTATTCAACGCGCTGGCATTAGCCTGCGAACGGCATCTAGCCAAAGCATTGACCGAAAAATCCGCGGCGAGCTTCATGGTTTCCGGCGGCAACACCCCGGCTCCGCTCTATCAGGCCTTGTCGCAATGCGATCTCGACTGGAGCAATATTCATGTCGCGCTGGTCGACGAGCGTTGGGTCAATAAGGAACACGAAGCCAGCAACGAAGCGTTGATTTACCGTTCGCTCCTGATCAACAAGGCAACCCAAGCTCCGTTTACCGGCATGAAAACCGAAGCGGAAACAGCCTCGGCAGGTTGCGCAGAAACCGAAACCAATTACCGCCAATTACCCAAACCCTTCACGCTCTCTATTTTGGGCATGGGCAGCGACGGACATACCGCATCGTTGTTCCCGCACGCCCAAGGGTTAAACGAAGCTCTGGCGGAAGACAGCGAACTACTGACCGCCGCCATCACCGCCCAACAAAGCGAAGTGACCGGCCCGAATACTGAGCGTCTGACTCTGACGCTTAACGGCCTGCTCAACTCCAAACGTCTGATTATCTTACTGACCGGCGAGGAAAAGCTGGGCGTTTTCCGGCAGGCATTGGCCGATGGAGATATTGCCGACATGCCGGTTCGCGCGGTATTGCGTCAAAACAAAGTCCCGGTGGAATTATACTGGGCTCCTTAATCGGCAGGAAAAAATATCCCCATTGCGGCAACACTAAAGTGAAAAAGTACGCTTTAACCGATTCATCTCGACTATCGCCGAGCGGCAATAGCACTCAGGAGAAAGGCTTATGCACCCCGTATTAGAACAAGTCACCCAGGACATCATAGATCGAAGCAAGGAATCTCGCGCCACCTACCTGGCCCGTATCGATGCCGCCATCGAAAAAGGTCCTCACCGCGCCCAACTGGCCTGCGGTAACCTCGCCCACGGTTTCGCCGCTTGCGCCGGCGACGAAAAAGCCGATCTAGCGACGGACAAGAAAGCCAACATCGCGATCGTATCCGCCTATAACGACATGCTTTCGGCTCACGAACCCTACAAAGATTTTCCCGCACTGATCAAACAAGCGATCAAAGAAGCCGGGGGCGTCGCACAGTTCGCCGGCGGCGTACCGGCTATGTGCGATGGAGTGACGCAGGGCCAGCCCGGCATGGAACTGTCTTTATTCAGCCGCGATGTGATCGCAATGGCCACCGCCATTGGCCTCAGCCACAACATGTTCGACGGCGCTTTATACTTGGGAGTCTGCGACAAAATCGTGCCGGGATTACTGATCGGCGCCCTGAGCTTCGGCCATTTGCCGGCAGTCTTCGTACCGGCCGGCCCGATGCCCAGCGGTTTGGCGAACAAAGAAAAAGTCCGTATACGCCAACTTTATGCCGAGGGCAAAATCGGCCGTAAGGAACTTCTGGAATCGGAATCCCAGTCTTACCACAGTCCCGGTACCTGTACTTTCTACGGCACTGCTAACAGCAACCAGATGATGGTGGAAATCATGGGTCTGCATCTGCCTGGCAGTTCCTTCATCAACCCTTACACTCCGCTGCGCGATGAACTGACCAAGACAGCAGCCAAGCAGGTGTTGAAGTTTACCGCGTTGGGCGACGATTTCCGTCCGATCGGGCATATGATCGACGAAAAAGCCATTGTCAACGCCATTATCGGCTTACTGGCGACCGGCGGCTCGACCAACCATACCATTCACCTGATCGCCATCGCCCGTGCCGCCGGTATCATCATTAACTGGGACGATTTTGACCGGCTTTCCAAAATCATCCCATTGCTGACCCGTATCTATCCGAACGGTCAGGCCGACATCAATCACTTCCAAGCCGCGGGCGGCATGGGCGTGTTGATTGCCGAATTGTTACAAAACGGACTGTTGCATGAAGACATCTTGACCGTCGCCGATCGTCGCGGCATGAACAATTACCCGCAGGAACCGAAATTGGCCGACGGTGGTTTGGTTTGGGAACCTTCGCCGACGGTTTCACTGGACGACAGCGTCCTCGGCACAGTCGCCAAACCGTTCGCAGCCGGTGGCGGCTTACATGTCATGCATGGCAATCTGGGCCGCGGTGTTTCAAAAATTTCCGCCGTAGCGGAAGAAAATCAAATTGTCGAAGCCCCGGCACTGGTCTTTGATGACCAGGACGATGTTGTTGCTGCCTTCAAACGTGGCGAGTTGGAAAGAGACGTCATTGTCGTGCTGCGCTTCCAAGGCCCGAAATCCAACGGCATGCCGGAACTGCACAAGCTGACCCCGCCGCTAGGCGTCTTACAAGACAAAGGCTTCAAAGTCGCATTAGTTACGGACGGCAGGATGTCCGGCGCCTCTGGTAAAGTCCCCTCGGCGATCCACATGTGTCCGGAATGTGCGGACGGCGGGCCGCTAGCGAAAGTCCGCAACGGCGATATCATTCACTTGAACACACAGACCGGTCAGGTCAACGTTCTGATCGACGAAGCCGAATTCGACGCCCGAGTACCGGCCATCAATGTCCATACAGACCATCATTTCGGTATGGGGCGCGAGCTGTTTGGCGGCTTCCGTAAAAACGCCACCTCAGCCGAAACCGGAGCCTGCAATTTGTTTGTCTCGGACTAACTCTTACTCCTGTTTACCGTAGAAGAGCAATAATCAGGGACGTATACAATCTTCATACCCCTTCTCTCCTATTGGAGGGAAGGGAGAAAAGAAGCGATAGAACGAGAATTCCCACTCGAATGCACCGCATTGGCTGCTCTCTGCGACCCCATTCATTGACTTTATTTGGAAACCATCATGACTGCATCAATTAAAGACATCATGAACACCTCACCGGTCATCCCGGTGATGGTGATCAATCAACTGGAACACGCCGTGCCGCTGGCCCACGCCCTGGTCGAAGGGGGCTTAAAAGTCCTGGAAATCACTTTGCGCACCCCTGTCGCGCTGGATGCGATTAAGCGCATTAAAGCCGAGGTACCGGGGGCGATCGTCGGCGCCGGCACCGTAATCAATCTGGACACCCTGCAGCAGGCGATTGATGCCGGTTCAGAGTTTCTGGTCAGCCCCGGTGTCACCGAGAGTTTGATCGACACGGCGCTAAAATCCGGTGTCCCGATCTTGCCCGGCGTCATCAGCCCCAGCGAAGTCATGCGCCTGATGGAAAAAGGTATAACCGAAATGAAATTCTTCCCTGCCGAAGCGGCCGGCGGCGTACCGATGATGAAATCGATTGGCGGACCGCTACCGCAAGTCACCTTCTGTCCCACTGGCGGCGTCAACCCAAAAAATGCGGTCGATTATCTGGCGTTGAAAAACGTCGCCTGTGTCGGCGGTTCCTGGATGGCGCCTGCCGATCTGGTCGACAAGGAGGATTGGGAAGAAATCACCCGTCGAGCCAGAGAAGCTGCGCAACTATAATAGTTAAAATTAAGTTACCTCCGGCATAGCCGGAGGTTCATTGGGCAACACCCTCAAACGACTCTTATTAAAGCCGAGCCGCTACTCGTAGCCAGCTTGATTGCTACAAATATTCATTTTGGCGCCCTAGATGCCGAATATACTTTCCCGCCAAAGTGCTCCCCGTTGAAGAGCCTCTGCCTTGCCTGCTTTTGAATTTCTTGGCAGTCTCTATCGCTGTTTTACTTTTTAAGTAACCGACTACACTCAATATGACCGTTTTAAGAGGAATACTCAAACACATGTCAATGTGATCCAACATCAAGTGTCCGTTTGCCTAGCCAGTTCACGCATCATTTCTACAAGAATTCTTCTCAGACTGCTCTAAATCACTTCCTCCCTCTTTCTCGGAATAAGCACAACAAGGTATTTCGCTATGAGAGTGTCCTCGACATAGCCGGGTCTTACCTGATAATTAATGATTTAAGCCTTGTTTGCTTAAAATCGTTTGATAGTCGGAGCCAATACGATTCTCGTCTATTGCACCCTAACTTATCCGCCGGCATTCTAGGACGCTTAGCATCAAAATTTATTATCCGATAACCCTGAGTGGCTCTTTTTGTAAAAGTTAATTGCCAGCAACCAAAAGCTCCACACAGAATGTTTAACTAGACATCTCTTTCGTCCCGTCTATTTAAACCTTAAACCAATAAGAAATCTTTATTCTCCAGCCCCCTTTTTGTTTCCAATGCCCATCAAATCAATCATGGAATGAATATCGCTGCAAAACTTTACATTTTCTCACCTACTAAAAGTTAACTGCCTATAAGGTTAAT
>JBNLEI010000325.1:0-2231 GCA_050304855.1 Methylococcaceae bacterium | reverse complement strand
TCGCTTTGGCCTTCGATCGCGACGAGTTCCGAACCCGGAAGAAACTCCATTCCCTGTTCCTGCATCCTCTCCAGGAGGTAGGTACGGGTATCGCCGTCCTGAATCAATGATAGCGGTCTATCTCGGGAAATTACGATCGTTCGCCTGCCGGTGGCATTGAAGAAGCACGCATATTCAATCGCGGTCTTGCCTCCGCCGATAACGACTGCGGTTGCGCCCGGCTCGTAATCAAGGCCATCTACCAGTGTTGCGTGGTCGAAGATGCCTTTAAGATGGGAGCCGTCAAGGCTCAAAGTTTTGGCGCGTGCTCCGCTCGCGAGGACCAAGTTTTTGGCGCGGTAAATTTGTCCGGCTACAGAAACCGTATGAGCATCGATGATCTTGGCGGGAGAGCCCAGCACAAACTCCAGATCGAGCTGCTCCTTGCTCTGGTAATTCATGAAGGCGTGTGGCCCGGTTCGGCCGTCCCGGAACATTTCGACAATCGGCAGAATAGGGACGATTTTACCTTGCATGTCCTGAAACCATAACTTCCCGGAAAAGGTACGCTCAAGCATCAGTTGAGCTGACACGTCTGAAAAAACATGGTGAGGAACACAGGCATGGTGCGGACAGGAGCCGCCGAGAAATGGCCACCGGTCTACGATCAGAGGCCGTCCTCCCATCGCCCGGAGATAAGAGGCGCCGAAGCGGCCTGCCGCGCCACCGCCCAGAAAGATCGCGTCGAACGCCCGTTTGTCTTCAGTGTCGATGTTGACCAGGGGTTCCAATTCGTCTTCCGCGAGGCGACGGTCGATTTCCTCCGCCCAGCGCGCTGCAGACCAGTGCATCCCACTGATGTCAACCATAGTTGCATCCGGCAAAGCGGAAAAAACGGGTGCCTGACGGTAATCCGACGGAAAAACTTAGTTTATGGCCTGTACTTGTCATTATCGCACTCTCTTTGCAGGGCGGAGCGTAGAACCAAGCTCATAGCATATCGCGAAGTTTATCGGGCGAACAGTCGGACTTACCTTATTTCTAATTCTTGATTCGATCGCTGAATGTGCTTTTGCACCGGCCGTGATGATGTTTTTTTCAATCTGTCGGAGTTTCGAACGATGTCCTTTTGTCCTCTTTCACTCGGAATTGGAGTTTTCCCAGAAATGAATTAATCATAACTTGTGGAGAAAAACATGACGAAGAATGCCCGGCGGCGATTCACACCGCAAGAAAAAGTAAGCATCCTGAAACAGCATATGTTGAAAGGAAGGCCGATGTCGGATGGTTGCGATGCCTACGGTTTGCATTCCAACATCTTCTATAGTTGGCTGAAAGCGTGGTTCGAGAACGGCGCCGCCGCGTTTGAGAAGACGGACACGTGTAGGGCTCTGGCAAAACACCACCGTTGCGCCGAACTGGAAGCCAAGCTGGACCAGGACAAAGGCGTAAAAAAACGAAGCGCATCGGGTGGATTGATGTGCTTCGTTTTAGTTTCTTTGTATCGTAATCAGCGCCATGAGTTTGGGTTAACCGCGTTTGGAGTCCAGTTTTAACGGGTAACCGCTTACTTTATGCATTCAACTTTTAACGATCTGACTTTATTGTAGAAATTGAAATCCGCGAGATTGTGGATGTTTGAGTCGCCGTTGAAAATAAGTTCCGAGTCTTCCCTGATGTCCTGTTCCGTAATACCCAGTGAACGCATCAATTGTGGATAATTGGCCATTTCGGTCAAGGTTAGTTTGTAGTTAGGATTTTCGAAGATAGTGACTTTGGTTTTGGGGCCAACTTTTATGCTATTGATTTTCGAATCCCAATTGTCGCCATTCACAGCATGTAAACTAGCTAATTTATCAGGTCCCTGTACCAACAACTGCTTACCTTTATAATTGGCGTCGCGATAAAATTTAACCCAACAATCGTCCTTGGCCTGTGTCTGGCCAGAAAAACCCAGTGTCATAATAAACAGTCCTATTGCAACACCACTCGCTTTACATTGAATTCGGTTCATTTTTATTCTCCTTCTTGCAGTAATGAATGATATTGTTGTTTTGGCTGGCCCGAAACTTATGAGGATATGAGACGGAGAAATCAAAATCCGTCTACCGGACCGTGCGCCGGTAGTATTTCAGTACACTCAGCTAACAAATCCGATAATTGCTCCCGATTGTATGCACGTGACGCTGACGCTTCGTGACAAACGTAATTATCGAATTTCTTAGTCAATTAGTAGGACAAAATAAAGCTTA
>JBNLEI010000324.1:0-2696 GCA_050304855.1 Methylococcaceae bacterium | reverse complement strand
AATGCGGTTCTTGTTTGGAATATATCGAGGTCGGGCAATTGCCGGTCCAGTGCAATCAGTACGTCTCCCAATGCCCGACCGTAACCGCCAATTTCTATTCTCTTCTGAATGGTTTGAAATTGATTTGCAATTTGTTCATTTTCTTTGCGAGTCGCTTCACTTGCCCGTGTAATTTGGTCCAGATCATTCGCTAGCGCACTCAGTTCGTCCGTCAGCGATCGGTTTTCATTGGCTAGATTTTGGATCAATAACGGTTTTCCTTCCAATTGGTGCTGGGTTTTTTCCGCTCGTTCCTTCGCTTTGTCGGCATCGACTTGTCTTTGTTGATTAACGATTTCCTGGAGCGCTGCTACCCTTTCCGAGAGTCTTTGATAGGCAAATTGACGCCAAGCCTGGCCGGACTGAAGATATTCGACGCGAGCGGGTAAACTCAGCAGTTCCTGGTTAAGCATGACAATTTCGCTGCGCAGGGTAAGCAATTTTGTTTTTAAAAACCACCGCCTTGCATCTGCCAGTAAAGGGGAGAGGTCGTCTGCTTTCCAGTGCAGTAATTGATCGGTTACTCCCCGCTGTTCGCGGTTGATGTTGATCAGACGATTTTGAATGGTGGCTGATCGTGCTTCCGATAATTCCAATTGTTGTTCAAGATCGGACAGCATGACTTTTGCCGCAGCAAGTGCCGCCTTCTCGTCGGCAAGTTTGCGTTCCATTTCAACGAGCGGGGTACTCGTACTCACGAGATCTTTAGGTTCCGGAGCAATATGGTTTTTGCGTTCCTCCAATTCGTTTTTAATTTGCGTAGCAAGTTGCGGTTCCTCCTTGCCAGCCTGCACAAAGGCCTCGGTTGCGGCGTTATTGGATTCAATTTTCTCGAGATTGCGAATTGTTTTGCGATAATATTCAATGAGCTGGTTTTTGGTAGCTTCCTCCATTTCGGCGCTCGCTTCAGTATCCGCAATTTTAGACTTTAAGTTTTTAATCGAGACCGGAGCGGATATTTTTATCGCAGTGGTTAGCGGGATAGCGGGATCAGCGTAGCTCGGCATCGAAAAAACGAGCAGCGTAACAACGTATAGAATAGGGGGCAAATGTAATGTCATATCAAAAATTTTGGGTCTTTTGAACGGATAGAGTGCGCCGCCAAGCCACCAGTTTGCTATACGATATAAATAACGCGTACATGACACATGCTGAACGGCGCGCAGCCTTGGCCGTCCGGCCGTCGACGAGGACTCTGATTGGAAGATATTTAAAGTTGTTTAGCAATATAACAATTGAACCCATTGAAGTCAAAACGAATTTATCTTGTGAACGGTGCGGCTTGCTGGGTCGTTTGTCGATTCCGGTTCGGTTTGGATTGTACTGCTACAGGCAGAAAACAAGGGGCTCGGCAGACGTTGAAGAGATGACAAGACAATGTTTTTAAAATAGAAACAGCTTGTCCGGGTTTTCGAAGACAGGCCGCCATCATGTTGCTGAACCCACGCCCTATTCAAATGAGGAAATTGTTACAAAAAGTCCTTGTTCGCTTCGGCAGACCAGATGCAGTTGGATTTTTGTTTTCGACCGCCTGCAAACCGAAATAAAAATGGGGCATTATTTGCCAAAAACGTTAAAAGCTTGTCGGAGTTGGATACGCCATTTTCAGGCTTTTACCAAAAGCAAGGATTATCAATTGCTGACACAGCGGGATGTCATTGATTTTTTGAGTTATCCGGCAGTGAAGAAACAAGTTTCCGCATCCAGCCAGAATCAGGCTTTTAATGCGCTGCTGTTTCTTTTTAGACACGTTTTGAAAAAGACTTCGGTGAAATCAAGGGCGTTGCGCGGTCAAAAAGAAAACCCTATATCTCAATTCATTTCCCGAAAGATGTTGCTGTGGAACGAAGCGCATCGTTCGCGATTGATGCGCTTCACTGCGTGCAGCATATCCTACATTGTTTATGAATATTAGCATTTGCGATTTCATGAACGCCAACCGGTATATTGTCCAAGGCCGGATGGGTAAAAAGTCACGCCTTTGCCTATTCGATTGCTTCTATACGGGCGATTAGCACTGCATGGCATCGATGATGGCGTCGCCCATTTCGATCGTTCCGGACTGGGAGTCGGGACTGAGATCAGGCGTGACATATTTGCCTTCACCGATCACTTTTTCTACGGCATTTTTGACCCGCTCCGCAGCTTGGTTTTCGCCGAGATAATTCAACATCATCACCCCGGCCATAATCACTGCGGTCGGGTTGGCCAGATTTTGGCCGGCAATATCGGGAGCGCTGCCGTGCACCGCCTCGAACAACGCCGCGTCTTGTCCGATATTGGCGCCCGGAATCAAGCCCAGGCCGCCGACCAGGCCCGCGGCCAGATCGGAGAGGATATCGCCGAACATGTTGGTGCAGACCACGACGTCGAACTGTTGCGGGTTGATCACCATATGCATGCACGCGGCGTCGATGATTTTTTCATCGCATTCGATGTCGGGATATTGTCTAGCGATTTCCCGCGACACATCCAGAAACAGGCCCTGGCTATATTTGAGAATATTGGCTTTATGGCAGACGGTGACTTTTTTACGGTTATTCTGCCGGGCGTATTTAAAGGCGTATTCAATGATACGCTCCGAACCTTCCCGGGTGACTACGGCGAGGCTTTCGGCGATATCTTTTTTCTTGGTCAGATAGTGCTCCAGACCTGCA
>JBNLEI010000323.1:0-6831 GCA_050304855.1 Methylococcaceae bacterium | reverse complement strand
GCCTCGGCATCCAACGGATAACCGGCATGGACAAAATCTTCGGCGGCTTTGACGGCAGCCTTATCCATCATTTCCAAGCCGGCCGGTATTAACCCTTCGGCAATAATTGCAGCAACCGCTTGACCGGCTTTTTCGACGTCATCGAACGCCGCCAAAAGAACCTGTGCCTGTTCCGGTATAGGCAATAATTTCACGCTGACTTCGACAATCACTCCGAGCATACCCTCGGAACCGGTCATCAATGCTAATAAATCGTATCCAGGTCCGTCCAGCCCGTGGCAGCCAATCGTAATCAATTCGCCATCCATCGTCACGACCTTAACTCGCAAGATATTGTGCGTCGTGAGTCCGTACTTCAGACAATGCACTCCCCCCGAATTTTCAGCTACGTTCCCGCCGACCGAACAGGCGATCTGCGAAGATGGATCCGGTGCATAAAAAAGGCCGTATTGTGCAGCCGCTTGAGAAATCGCCAAGTTTCTGGCGCCCGGCTGAACGATTGCCAAACGATTGTCAGCCTCAATCTCTAGGATTTGATTGAACCGGGACATGCCTAGCAGCACACCATTGTTCAACGGAATCGCTCCTCCTGCCAAACCGGTTCCGGCCCCGCGGACGACGACAGGCACACCGAGCTGATGGCAAATACGGAGCAGGGATTGAACCTGATCGATAGTGTCCGGCAAGACCACCATCCACGGCAAACATTGATAAGCGGACAGTGCATCGCATTCAAACGCTTTTAGCTGCTCTTCATCGACCAATATTGAAGAGTCCGGTAAAAAAGCGCCAAATAATGCCGCCAACTCATTTTTACTCACGTTATGGACGACTCTTTCCGAACTATGCGGTTGGATCACAGTCATGGCGATATTACATCTATGAGTAGCGAAGGAAACATACTGATATTAATTGTTTTATCCCAACGAGAAGCCTCTGCATGGCTATTCTTAGAGGAATGAAACACCTGCTTTTACCTAACGCTTAATGCACAACTATCTGATACTTTAAATCCAATGGATTGTATTCAGATCCTGGCTCCGGCGTTAATAACCCGCTTGCAGTCAAAGTTTCACCCAATAAAATCTCATTTCCCTGATAACCGATTTCGTACACATTATATCCATCGTTGACGCTGACCCAATTAACCGATTTGATCATCGTCAATGATCTTAGATAGTTTTCCACCTTAATCATATCGGTCATATTTTTTATCCCTTTGATCCTCAAGACCGTTGTACCGCTTTCGTTGACTTCCGGCTTGACGCCATAATAAACCGACAATACGTCGTAAACCCCTTGCATACCGGTTAGAACCACTTGATCTAGAGACCCGCAATCCGTATTCCATTGCGTAATCTTGTCATCGAAATGCAAAGCCCATTCGGCCTGCCAACATTTTCCCGTTTTAACAACGCGACCGGCCATCACGGATACTACATCGTAGCGTTTCGAAACGGTGAGCAATTGAGTGGAGTCGGCGCTTAATACTTCGCTCACGGAAATCTTCCGCTGGTCTTCAAGATCCAGTAACGGAAAAATAATCGGCAAACCTTTCATCTTGGAGGCTCGTGTAATGGCGTTTTCCATTTCGGGCATATTATCGGCGTGATAAAACTGCCTTTTCCCTTGCTGTTCCACCACCAGCCACATTAAGGTTTCCGGTCTTATTTCGCTCCAGACGCCGACATTACTGTTGCGCAACAAATTCAACAGTTGAGGCTCATCAAACAACACCCGCATCAATCGGGATCGTTCATCAACCTGCCCCCGGCGTGCACTCATGGCATACTGAAATTGTCGAACATAGTGCGATGCTCCGGTAATAGCGTTTTTAACCACAGGCATCTGCATAGCGCCTTCCGCAGCCAGAACCCTGCCCAAAACAATCGTCAACGCTTCTCGAATGGCCTTGTCTCTATCTTCGTTGGAGCGGCTATCGGCTAGCACTTCAATTTCGTAAAGCCCCTTGACCTCTACAGCCACGGCATTCTGAAAAAACAGAAAAACTACTAAAAACAATAATCTAACTGGCAATTTCATTTCCTCAATACAATTTTACGGGGCCTTCGTTCAACATAACTTCAAGCGGTTTCTTGTTCCGATCTATAGTACAATATCGGTTATTTTTATCTTAACTTTAGCAAGAGTAGTGGACATTGAGCGAGCAAAATCAAGAAAGCCTGAATTATAAAAGTGCCGGCGTTGATATAGAAGCCGGAAATGCCCTAGTCGAACGCATCAAGCCGATCGCAGCCAAAACCCGTACTACCGGGGTAATGGCCGGTTTAGGCGGCTTCGGTTCGATGTTTGAATTGCCACTTGACCGCTATACCAATCCAGTCCTTGTTTCCGGCACCGACGGTGTCGGCACAAAATTAAAATTGGCTCAAGAACTCGGCATCCATAACACGATCGGGATAGATCTCGTAGCGATGTGCGTTAATGATATCATCGTGCAAGGCGCCGAACCGCTGTTTTTCTTAGACTATTTCGCTACCGGCAAGCTGGACGTCGATACGGCCGCAGCAGTCGTGGAAGGCATCGGTAAAGGTTGCGAACTTGCCGGGGCGGCACTGGTCGGCGGTGAAACAGCCGAAATGCCGGGGATGTATGCCGAAGGCGATTACGATCTGGCAGGTTTCTGCGTCGGCATCGTCGAAAAATCGGCGATTATCGACGGCAGTCAAGTCAAGGCGGGCGATAAACTGATCGGCATTGCCTCTTCGGGCCCTCATTCCAACGGCTATTCTTTAATCCGTAAGATTATCGAAAAAAGCAACACAGCATTAACCGGCCCTCTGGATGACGAATCTTTGGGAAACGCATTACTGAAACCGACCCGGATTTATGTCAAATCCCTACTGGAGCTGTTTAAAAACGTCCAAGTCCATGCTTTGGCACATATCACCGGCGGAGGTATCACCGAGAACCTTCCGCGTGTTTTGCCGGAAGGACTCAACGCTCAAATCGACTTATCCAGTTGGGAACTCCCAACGGCCTTTCAATGGCTACAGCAACAAGGCAATGTGACGCAAGCGGATATGCTGACGACCTTTAATTGCGGAATCGGCATGATAGTTTGCGTCGCGGCGGATGACGAAGCTATAACTATCGAAACCCTGACGAAACAAGGAGAAAAGATTTTCTCAATTGGTGAAATTGTTCCGGGCTCGCAAAAACCGGTTGTAATCTATCGTTAAACCTTTGCAATAGGACGGGGATTTCTCCGTCCTATGATTCCATTAGAAGCCCCTTCAGGACATCTTATCGAGATTGTTGAATAACAACACGACAATCAATATAGGCATCAAAATTGCCGTCAACTCCCATAATCCCATACTAACCAGTACCAACTGATTGCTGGCCAGCACGACGATATACAACCAAACTGCCCACTTTCTAAAAAACCAGAGTCCATAAATACTGAGCAAACTAACGATTGCCGATAACGCAAAATAGTAAGGATAAAAAGCACCGAATTGTTTAGAAACCGGTGATATCACCATAAAGCTCAATTGCGCAGCATTAATGACGCCGATAAAACAAACGATAATAATTGCAACCGGTCTCTGCAGTTTTAGACCTGCTTCCGACATAATTTTTCTCCTGAAAAAATCCGACAAGGCCCCTAGAAAAAAATTATATTTCCAGACGGACCAAGAAACGCCGACTGTTAGCTTCAGCACAAACTACGGAAATTGTGCCGTTACTGGAAAGGTTTCCCAACTTTAGCCCGGAGGCCAAGACATTTGCCGCCCACCCAACAGATGCAGATGCAGGTGAAACACTTCCTGCCCGCCGTGTTTGTTACAATTGAACACGGTCCGGTAACCCTCTTCGGAAAAACCTTCCTGCTTCGCGATAGCCGCCGCAGTTTGCAGCATATGGCCGCCAAGGTGCGTATCGTCGAGATCGTTTAAAGTCGCCACATGCCGCTTAGGAATAATCAGAATATGGGTCGGAGCCTGTGCATTGATATCCCTGAAAGCGAGCAACTTGTCATCTTCAAAGACGATGTCCGGCTGGATGTCTCCGGCAACCATTTTACAGAATAAACAATCAGTCATATTCCTCCCCCTTTTCGCCTCAATTTTATATTTCCCTGCGGCCGCTAAAGGCATGCAGCAAGGTACCGCTGTCGGTATATTCCAACTCGCCGCCCATAGGGACGCCGTGAGCAATGCGGCTGGCTGGGATGTTATGCTTACGTGCCAATTCTGCTATAAAGTGAGCGGTCGCCTCACCTTCTACCGTCGAATTGGTCGCCAACACAATTTCTTGCAATTGCTGCGACTGCATGCGCGCTTCTAATCGATCCAGCCCCAGCTCGTCAGGACCGATGCCGTCCAACGGCGACAAACGCCCATGCAGAACGAAATATTGGCCTTTGAATGCCGTCGCCTGCTCGATAACCCATACGTCCGCAGGACTTTCAACGACACAGAGCAAAGATTGGTCACGCCGGGGGTTAGCGCAGATGCCGCATAATTCGTCTTCGGTCAAAGTTCTGCATTGCCGGCAATACCCGATTTCCGCCACCGCTTTAGCCAGGATCCGGCTTAATTGTTGAGCGCCTCGACGATCCCGCTGCAACAGATGAAACGCCATACGCTGAGCCGATTTCGGTCCGATACCTGGCAAACAACACAGACTTTGGATCAACTCTCCAAGCAGCCCCTTTCCTTGCATAAAAATCGGTGACCTAAAACGGCATCTGAAATCCGGGTGGAATGGGTATGCCAGCCGTAATATCGGCCATTTTTTCCTTTTTCATTTTGCTGACCTTATGGACCGCATCATTGATAGCAGCCGCTACCAAATCCTCCAGCATATCCTTATCATCGCCGACCAGGGAATCGTCGATAGTGACCTTTCGGACTTCACGTTTTCCTGTCATCAGAATTTTAACCAGTCCGCCGCCAGACTCACCTTGAACTTCCATGTTGGCAAGTTCCTCCTGAGCCCTCTTCAGGTCCTCCTGCATTTTTTGGGCCTGCTGCATAATGTTACCCAATGCGTTTTTCATATTCGCTCCGTTATTCGTTGTTTGGTTCAATGCTGCCGGATATTACTCTGGCGCCAAAATATTCTTTTAATGCCTGTATATTTTCATCGGAATTGATGGCCGTAACCGCGGCCTGCTGACGTTCTTCCTGCTCTCTTTGCAACTTGACCGCAGGCGTCTCATTATCGGTTTTTTGCTTCGTAATGCGCAATTTTAACGCTTTGCCGAAATAACTTTGCAAAGCTTTTTGCAGCTTTTCCTCGCTTTTACCACCCAACAAATTTTGATGGGCCGGATCGATAATTAAACGAAAAGCGTTATCATCCATACCCTCGAAAATACAATTATTGGCCAATTCCTTAGTCATTCCTCGGATTTTCATGGCGTCAATCATTTCCGCCCAATTGCCGCTTTGCCGTGGAGCGCTATAAACAGGCACAGTTTCCCGTTTGATACCTTCGGATTTTACCTTGTTCCGTTGAGGAACTGAATCATATGTAGGATTGTTTACATCTTGCTCCGATATAGACGGCTTTGATGGAAGGATCGACTCGGAAACCGGCTTTTTCGGCTTGAATGTCAACATTCTCAACATCACCATCTCAAAACCGCTTCTCGGATCCGGAGCAAGATGCAGATCCCTTTCCCCAATCAGGCCGATTTGGTAAAACAACTGCACATCCTCTGGCAGCATTCGACCCGCCAGCTCGTCGATGAATCGTTTATCGAATTCGTGATCGACAAAGTCTGGAACCTGCTGAATTATAGCCACACGATGCAAAATTCGTAAAATTTGCTGAAGTATGTCGTCAAAGTCGGGAGTAAAGCTTGCCACCTCATCAACTTTTTCCAACAATGCCTTGCCATCCCCTTCGGCCAACGCCAGCAATATATCTTCTACAGGCTGTTGAGCCACCGTCCCCAGCATGCTCAGCACGTTATCGTGGCGAACCGTTCCGCCTCCGAAAGCAATAGCTTGATCTAACAAGCTAAGACCATCCCGCATACTGCCGTCAGCCGCCCTTGCCAAAACAGTAATCGCTTCGGCTTCGTATTCGATGTGTTCCTGCTCTAATATGAAACTCATTTGGGTGCCGATCTGTTGCGGTAACAATCGCTTCAAATTGAACTGCAAACAACGCGATAACACAGTCACCGGAATTTTATGTGGATCGGTGGTCGCAAGAAGAAACTTGACGTGCGGAGGGGGCTCCTCCAAGGTCTTCAGTAAGGCGTTGAAACTGTGTCCCGACAGCATATGCACTTCGTCAATCAGATAGACTTTGTAGCGCCCCTGATTAGGCCCATATTGGGCATTTTCGAGCAAATCGCGGGTATCTTCGACTTTGGTACGAGAAGCCGCATCGACTTCAATCAAGTCCATAAAACGTCCCTGATCGAAATCCTGACAAACCCGGCATTTACCGCAAGGATTGAAATCGACTAGATTCTCACAGTTAATGGCTTTGGCCAGAATCCGGGCAACCGTGGTTTTGCCAACGCCTCGAGTTCCGCTAAACAGATAGGCGTGGTGTAAGCGATCATGTTGCAGAGCGTGGATTAAAGACTGACTGACGTGTTCCTGACCGACCAATTGGGTGAAATTCTGCGGCCGCCATTTTCTGGCTAGTACCTGATAAGTCATTTGACTCGATAAGGAAAGAAAGATCGGGCGGCTACTGTGCCAGCCACATCCCGGCACACGAATCTGCTGCTACCGTTGCTCCCTTCCGGGCCTGGCGGGGTTTACAGCGTATCGTTGCGAGAGGACCGACACGGCAACCATTGTGAGTCCAGTCGACGACTGAAAGGTTGGTATTATC
>JBNLEI010000322.1:0-3506 GCA_050304855.1 Methylococcaceae bacterium | reverse complement strand
AAGGCATCGCGACACGCCGTCAAGTCATTTGGAGCCTATGTTCCGACCCCACGTTGGGTCGGGACGAGGTGACGAGGACGAATCGGGGCCGCCGGAGGCATTGGTTGCCGCGTAATTTTTGCCGCTTGATTGGGCTAGGATACCCAAAACAAGCTTTCGCAAAAATAGCGGCACTTACAAACTCTAACCATTTGATATTAATAATATTTATTCTTTTAATGATACAATCAAGTGCAGGAAAAGTGAATAACCACAGCTAAAAACCTTGCACTTATGATACGGATTCATAGCCAAACGCAAATGACTTTGGAAGGATTTGAAACGCATTTTGAGCGCGACATGGACACAAGCAACCGCTGGGTAAAGCCCAGCGACTGTATGCCTTGGGATGCGTTAGCAGAGGCATATTATCAGAGCTTTAGCGTTCAGATGGGACGACCGGCCAAAGATGCGCGTTTAGTCATCGGTGCGGTGATCATCAAGCATAAATTGAAGCTGAGTGATGAAGAGACGGTTTGCATGATTCAGGAGAATCCGTATCTTCAGTATTTCTGCGGCCTGAAAAGTTTCCAAACCCAGCCGCCTTTTGCGCCCTCGTTGTTTGTTGAGATACGTCGTCGGATGGGGACGGCGATGTTTGAACAGTTTCATCAGGCCATCGTTGACCAACTGGAAGGGCGAAAGGGTCAGGAGGATGATCAAGAGCCGCCAACATCGGGGGGTGATAGCGCAGCCCACACTGACGCAAACCCGAACGGAGAAACTGAGCCCGCGGACGAAAAGCCGGTCAAGACTCATCAAGGCCGCCTGATTATCGATGCCACGGTTGCCGAACAAGCGATTCGCTTTCCCACCGACTTGAGTTTACTCAATGAAAGCCGGGAAATAAGTGAGCGATTGATCGATGCGCTCTATCCTCACAGCGGGTTATCCCGCAAGCCCCGGACATATCGGCAAAAGGCCCGGACAGCGTATTTGGAGATTGTCAAACAACGCCGTCCCAGCCGCCAAAAACGGCGACATGGCATCAAGCAACAACTGCAATACTTGCGTCGAAATCTGAAGTCGATTGATGCCCTGCTGGATAATCTCCCAGGCCGGGAGATACCGCTGACGGCGCGACAACTTAAGCAGTATTGGGTGATTCAACGCGTTTACCGACAACAAGCGGAAATGTATCGTCACAAAAGCCGGCGTTGCGATGATCGGATTGTCAGTATCCATCAACCGCATGTGCGCCCCATTATCCGAGGCAAAGCCCACAAGACAACCGAATTTGGCGCTAAACTCAGTGCCAGTCTGACGGGGAACGGATTAGCTCATGTCGACCGAATCAGTTGGGAGGCCTTCAATGAAGGCGGTGATTTGAAAAGTCAGGTTGAGGCCTATCGAGCCAGTTACGGCGTTTACCCCGAAAGTGTTCACGCCGATCCCCTTTATGGTACGCGGGAAAACCGAAAATACCTCAAAGACCAAGGCATTCGTTATGCCGGCAAGCCTTTAGGCCGTCCACCGAAGATCACTGAGTACAATAAGCAAGCGCTGAACCAGGCCAAGCGACAACGGCAAGCGGATTATCGCCAGCGTATTCCGATTGAAGGCAAATTCGGTCAAGGCAAGAGAGGCTACAACCTTAACTGCATCCGTGCGAAAACCGCACGCACGTCGGAAGCTTGGATTAACAGCATTTTCCTTGTGATGAACCGGCTGGTATTGCTCCGGCATTTTATTGCCCTTGAATTAATCTACCGCATGGTGACTAAGTTAGAACGACTCGTGTTCATGTTTCGATAGAGGCAAGCAAATTCGGACGTGAGATTATTACAACTCCCGATCGTGGCATGATTACCAAATGACTTTCTGAGGAAACTCTACGTATTGCTCGTTAAAATTTGATATGAACATCAAGAAACAGGAAAACGTCTATATTTTTATCTGTGCTATACGGCAGCTGTTACAGCGAGGTCCCGAGATCATCCTCCTTAAGGAAGCTGAAGGTTTTGTATAGTCGAAATGTTAAATCACTAATTATTAGCGAGAGTCTAAATGCCAAGTTTATCAGTTATCAAGACCTTGTTTCGGGAGCTTGTTACCAGCGAACGAAGTTCACGTGTCAACGAACCAGACCTAATAATGGACGACCCCGAGAAGGTAGCAGCGTATACGCGAGCAGGTCGCGAACAAGGCGTAATGGCGCCAGTTTATTTATTTCACTGTGCGCAAATCTGTGAAATCATACGCCCGGGTGAAACAGTGGTCGATTTGGCTTGTGGCCCGGCCACGCAATTAGCGATGGTGGCACGTTTGAATCCCGAGACGAACTTTATTGGCATAGATCTTTCGTCAGAAATGCTGAAAAAAGCCGAGCTTTATATTGTCGAACAGGACTTAAGAAACATTAAGTTATGTCAGGGGGGTATTACTGATTTGTGTATGTTTGATGATTCTTCTATCGATGCCGTGACATCGACAGTGGCTTTGCATCATTTGCCTGATTATGCCGCTCTGGAAAGTACTTTTTCCGAGATTAGTCGAATTCTGAAGCCGGATGGTGGTTTGTATTTGGTAGATTTCGGGCATTTAAAATCTGAAAAGTCAATCGAGTATTTCGCCTATCAATATGCGGACAGACAGGCGGAATTGTTTACCTTGGATTATTTGTACTCACTTCGTGCGGCATTTCGTTTGCAAGATTTCAAGACCCTGACAGAAAAGCATCTGAAATTCGCAAGCTGCTATTCCACGTTTCTTATGCCCTATATGGTGGCTGTTAAAAGTAAGCAAAGAAGGACTGTGGATTCTTCTCAAGAAGTAATCAATTCGATTAAGTCGATTCGGCAGGGCCTACCGTCTTGCCATAAAGCAGATTTGTCAGACTTAATTGCTTTCTTTCGTATGGGCGGGTTAACTAGTGGTTTTTTAACAGGCTGTTGAAATTTGCGTACATACCTTCGGTTTCGACGCCATTTTTCGAAACGCCGGATGGTCTGGAAGGCCGATTATGCCTAAAAAACGGGTTTTAGCCAGTTATATTCACCCCGAGGGGGTTTTAATTCCGCCTTTTGGCGGACTTCAGGCCCACAACCGCCTGGGCGGTACCGGACGGTGTCAACCTCTTTTAGACAAACTGATTTTTAATTAGTCAACCCTGAAAAACGAAGTCAAACCGGGTGAGATTATTTGCTAAGCATACAAAATCCGCCCATTGCAGCCTATTTCGCTTGTCACCGTTCAATGGGTTGCGATTGGGTCCTGTTGCCCTGACCGTGAGCCATAAAAAAACAAATAAAAAGGCCTGTCTCAACCATTTTGCCAGATTCCAGGCGCACGCTGCCAACAGCAGATTGATGACATCGCCTGCAATGCCTTCGCTGAAAATCTTGGAAACGGAGCGCCAGCGAAGTGAAGATTTTTAGTCCCCGATAGGCGTAGCGCCGGGCGGGTTTTCGTAGCGAAGCGGAGAAAGCCTGCAAGGCATCGCGACACGCCGTCAAGTCATTTGGAGC
>JBNLEI010000321.1:0-2685 GCA_050304855.1 Methylococcaceae bacterium | reverse complement strand
ATCGCGATGAAACCGATGGTGCTGCGCGATATCGCCGAGGAATTGGAGTTGCATGAGTCGACCATTTCCAGGGTCACGACGCAGAAATACATGCATACGCCCAATGGTATAATCGAATTCAAATACTTTTTTTCCAGTCACGTGTCTACCGATGCGGGCGGAGAATGTTCAGCGACTGCGATAAGGGCTTTTATTAAAGAGTTGATCAGTCATGAAACACCGGCAAAACCGCTCAGCGATAGTAAAATAGCCGACCTGTTAAAGGAAAAGGGAATTAATGTTGCTCGGCGAACCATTGCCAAATATCGGGAATCGATGTCGATTCCGTCATCCAGCCAAAGGAAAAGAATTCTGTAGGCGTTTTATAAACAATTGTTTTAACTAGGAGTAATACATGCAAGTCAGTGTAACTGGGCACCACGTAGAGGTAACCGATTCATTAAAAAATTATGTTGAAGAAAAAATCAGTAAGCTGAAACGCCATTTTGATAACGTGACCGATATCCATGTTATCCTGACCGTCGAAAAATTGGCTCAAAAAGCAGAAGCAACAGTGCAAGTGAGTGGTGCGAAATTGTTTGCCGACGATACTCAAGAAGACATGTACGCGGCGATCGATAGTATGGTTGATAAGTTGGATCGACAAATCATCAAGCATAAAGAAAAGATGAACAATCATAGATAACAGCGATGATGGGTGAAAGACAAAAGGTGGATAAGGAAGAGGATGAGTTTATAATCCTCGAAATTTGCCTCGAGTCTTTTGCCTTGAGTCTTAAATCTGAAGTTCCATGAAACTTATCATCGTTAGCGGCCTGTCGGGCTCGGGTAAAAGTATTGCGCTGAATACTCTGGAAGATTGCGGTTATTTCTGCATCGATAATCTTCCCGTTACCCTATTGGAGCAATTCGTTACCGAGGTCATGTTGGATGATGAGAAAATATATGCCAAGACAGCGATTGGCATCGACGCGAGAAATCAGACCGATAAACTCGTCGACTTCTCCGAGCGTCTCGAATTTATAAGAAAAAAAGATATACGCTGCGATGTCTTGTACATGCAGGCCGAAGAAAATATCTTGCTGAAGCGATACAGCGAGACTCGTCGGCGGCATCCGTTAACGGACTTGAATGTTCCATTAAAAGAAGCGTTACGGATGGAAAAAGATATTTTGCGGCCGGTGGCGGTCTGCGCCGATGTGATCATCGATACCAGCCACACCCATTATCACCAACTGAGGGATTTGCTGAAGAGTCAGTTGGGAGAAGGTCCGCAAAGACAAATGGTTATTCAGTTTTTGTCTTTCGGCTTTAAATACGGTATTCCGTTGGAAGCCGATTTTGTGTTTGATGCACGTAGTTTGCCAAACCCTTATTGGGTCGCAGATTTGCGTGGTCAGACGGGGAAAGACCAAGGCGTGATAGACTTCTTGCGCGATGAAGAGATGGTGCAGCAATATTTTCAGGATGTCAGAAATATTGTTGAGCGTTGGGCGCCCAGATTTGAAGCGGATAACCGTTGTTATCTGACGATAGCGATTGGTTGTACCGGTGGTCAGCATCGTTCGGTTTTTTTGGTAGATCAGCTCGTCAAACATTTTCGGCAATTAACCCAGCATGTCATCGTCAGGCACAGAGAATTAAATTAAATCCAGCTCGGTATTAGATAGTTTATTGTTTTTGCTGGATTATGTAGTTGTATCTGCATGACGCAGATCAAATATAAAACTTTAGGAACTCGTTATCTTATGTCAAGCTACGAACAGCAAGAAAAGACAAAACCCTTATTGGACCGCGCTTTGGAAGCGCTGGAGAAAGGTTCGCAATATGAAATAAGAAATCTGATCCATTCGTTATATCCAGCAGAAACCGCGCATATTTTGGAGTCGTTGGATCCGGAGCATAGAGTGCAGATCTGGGCGGTCATTCCGCCTAATGTGATGGGAGAAATTCTGGTCCGGGTGAATACCGAAGTCGGAGCGGGCTTGTTGAAGATCACCGATCGCAAGGATTTGATCAAGGCGGCCGAATATCTGGAATCGGATGACATGGTTGATTTGCTGCATGTGCTGCCGGAGCCATTGCTGTCGCAGGTCATGGAGTCGATTGGCGTTCATGAGCGCAACCGTCTTGAATCGGCATTGGCTTATGATGATCATAGCGCCGGTGGTCTGATGTCATTGGATGTTTTGACGATTCGGGCCGATGTGACGTTGGACGTGGTGTTACGTTACTTGCGCCAACGCGGCGACATGCCGTCAGCGACCGATAGCTTGATAGTCGTGGACCGGAAAGATCATTTTCAAGGGTTG
This sequence comes from Methylococcaceae bacterium, assembly GCA_050304855.1. GTDB lineage: Bacteria > Pseudomonadota > Gammaproteobacteria > Methylococcales > Methylomonadaceae > Methylomarinum. The sequence goes on along the minus strand of JBNLEI010000321.1, from coordinate 373 downwards.
CTATCGTTGAATGACTTGTTGACTCACGACGGTCACACCAAGGTTTCGGCGGTTATGGATGCGAACGCCACAAGTATTCCTTACCATATGCCTGCTCATGATGTGGCGATTTTGTTCGAGCAAAGAGATATGTTGTCGGCGCCGGTTGTGACTGACCACGGGCGTTTAATGGGTAGGATTACGATCGACGATGTGGTCGGTATTATCCGGGAAGAGGCCGATCATTCGATCATGAGTATGGCGGGTCTCGACGAAGAGCAGGATATGTTCGCGCCGGTTATGACCAGCGCTAAACGCCGCGCCGTATGGTTGGGGATTAATTTATTCACCGCATTTCTGGCATCCTGGGTGATCGGTTTGTTCGAGGCAACCT
>JBNLEI010000320.1:0-6537 GCA_050304855.1 Methylococcaceae bacterium | reverse complement strand
TCGATGTCGTAAAGGCTTTCCAGATTCTCACGCGGCAATCCATAGGCTTTTTCCGTGAAAATCATTCCGCCACCTCCATCATCAAGACAATCTCCGGATTGCAATCGGAACGCCGGTAACAGCCGTCGATCCCAAAATCTTCGGCGGCGCAAATCAACGCTTCTTCCTCGACCTCCAGCGCATATTTCCTAGCCAGCAGGCCTTTCTTAAGCTGCGGCCGCTCGGCCATTGGCGGCCCGGATTCGATCCGGGCAGCCTCGACTTTAATCAAGTCATGCAGCCGGCGGCGCAGCGTCTCTCCCATTAAAGGAACCAACACGCGCGCGATATCTGCCACGCCTTTGCCGATCACAAAACGATCCTGCACCATCACTTTGGATAGCGACACCTGCGCCTGGAACGAGCTTAAATCCTCCCGGCCGCCAGGGTAAAAAAAGTGCTCGACCGTACTTTCTTGATGCGATTGCAAATAGCGATCGACATTCGCCAGCGCATCTTTTTCATCCAGCGGCGCATGATCAAGCCAGTGCAGCTCATCGTCGACCTTGGCAATATCGTTGCGCAGTTCGGCCAAATGCCTAGCTGCCTTGGTTTTGCTTTGATCCAGAGTTGATTTGATTTTCTCGATATCCATTGTCACGCCCCCCATGACTGTGCGTTCACTGGTTCCGGATCGAATCTCGACTGGTCGGCAAAGCCGTGCTGAGCAGCGAATTCGTTTAACACGTTAAAACTGGCGACGAATGATTGCTGAGCGGCAGCCGCTAGATCTCTCGCTTCGTTGAGTTTTTTTTGCTCCAGCATCGCCTTGTACACTTCGAGCAAATGGCTTTTGCCAAGAAATCCGGCTGACAAATTGAGCTCTTCGCATTCCCCTGGCCAATCGTGGACCATGCGTTCGATTTTTGCATCGATCTCATCGGCGATCAGCGTTTTGGAATCCTGCTCAATCACTGATATAGCCTGTTTACAATCATGGAAATTACCAGCGAACATCGCCATCTTCCGTCCATACACAAGGCGAGCATGATCCAATTTCTCGGCCCATGCACGGTACGCTTCATGCCTTTCCGCTTTGCGACGCTGAATCTCTTCCCACTTTTTGCGATTGAATATTTTTTTCATCGTTAATCAACTCACATTCGTTTAGTCCAATGACAGTATCAACGATTCGCCGGCGACCGTTCTACTGACAAATCAAAAAGGTGTTGATTTGTCGGTAAACAGAACTCTATGGATGGATCGCGTTGTCGTCAGCATCTTTACACCGGATTTTTTGATTCTCTCTAAAACTCTTTCGGGCTCTGTTTTAGCCAAAAACCTTCCCGCGTTCATTTCCCGGGTAACCCGGTTACTCAATTCGGCCAATTGCTGGCAGCGAATCCAATCGGATCCGTCAAAATAAGTGCTGGCGATAAGCATGCGAACATTTCTTACCCAAACAGCATGCCGATAGGCCACCGATTTTTTTCCTAGCGGCTTTTGCGGCGCATCGTCAATTGGAAAAATCAATTCCCAAGGATCACCGTTTTCGTATCGGGTGATCGCCTCAATTAGGGACAGTCGCTGTGACTCAAGCAACTGTCCCTTTACCAGTTGGTTTTTAATCTCCAGTAATTCACGCCGACTGGCTGTCCTGGTTACCGATCTCAACGCGCACCCCCTTTATCATCCACCTGCCAAAACACTCTCAGGTAAAAAACACTCAATACACTGCATACCTTGATACTCCTGGCATGCAGCCTTACAACTTACCATGCAGTTGAGAGTCATGGGACTTCAAAAACCCAAAAAGACCGCGCCGATATCTACCCGCAGCTGCCGAGACGCAGGAAGGACCCGCGACGGACAGATATATGAGTTCTGTTGAAGCCTGGTTGAATCCGGTATTCAACGCCTTCAAGCCAGTAACAATAAGGGATTGAGCTATGTTGTTGAGGATGTTGAAGGTGTTGAAGCAATTTCATTAACAAATGCCAAAAACCCGACTTTTTTAAGAAAATCCCAAAATGGATGGATACTGGTTCAACATTCAACATATATATATTTTTTTTTATAAATACCTTTATTTATAAGGGGCCAGCCGTGTTGAAGACAGCTTCAACACGGCTTCAACAACATCAACACCTTATTGACCTAGTTGGTAAAAAGACTTGTTATCGCGTACAACCCTGACCAATAGTCCAGAACTCACCATTTCATCCAATGCGCTCCGGACTGCTTTCGATCTATTCCCAGAAATCTCAGAAAAAGGTCTTGTCCTGATTTTTCCTTGAATAATATTTCGTTCAGACCTCGGCCTCTGGTCGCTTTCAAACAGCGCGAGAATAGAAGAATATTCCGCCTTTTTCCCGATGATTCCCTTGTCTATACACAGCGCCAGATTGGCCTCGAGCAAGTCGCGAGCCATTTCAATTGCGGAAATCACGTACTGATCGTGCACCTTGTTACTCGCTCTATGCTCGCTGGTTACATGCAAATTTGCGGCGATCTTCATCACTTGCATATCGATTTTTGCCGCAGATCCCCGGATCGAGATGTGAGAATATTTTTCGCCGTCTGCCAAATGCGGCTCGATTTCATTGCGAAATAAAGCAATTTCTTCATGCGCGGCAGCTGATAAACGCAAGGTGGTTAGGCTGTCATAGTCGGTCCTGCCCTCAAAAACATGTCGGGCAAAATCGACAGATTTCGCATAGGCGCGCAATAGTTCAGGCCCGACTATCGTCTGTTCTAAATGATCTCGGCGGCCGAGAGAATGCTCTTCTGCCAGCAGTAGGAATCGTTCCGCATAGCCAGTCCCGTGGCTGTTTTCCAGTATGGTTTCGATTGACCCGGGTTGAGCAAAACATGCCACTCCGCCCACAACTCGCCCCGTATAGGCGCTGCGCGAAACGCGAAGACTGCTAATATGGCCGCCGTCAAACGCATTCAACACGACGTCATTGTTGTTTGCCTGTTGCCCGTATGACAGCCCCAGCAAGGAATTCAAGAGTCCCTGTTCAGACGACACCGCACTGAAATATCCACCGGTTTTTAGTAACACCAACTCCAAGCCCTCTGGCGTCGCATTGGTCACGAAGAGCGGCCCAGACAATGAGTTCAGCCATTCTCGCAATTGCTCCAATTCATCAAGCCGCTGAACATCCAACTTATCAGCATTTCTTTCCAGGTCAGCGATTTGGCCCGTGATATTCCGTTTCGCTGACATGTGAGCATTAAAAAACGGCTCTTGAAATGCTCGCGCACAGCGAGTCTTGCTTGATCCGCTAGGCTGTTCAGCCACCACGTATAAACCTATCGGTAGTTTCGCGCCATCTCGGTAGGTCACAACCCATTTTCTGCATGCCATCGAGGCAATCACGCTAAGGCCGACCAGAAACGTCGTTGACTCAGGCATATAAGCTGACTTTCCTAGTTCTTTGCTGTACTGCTTCAAAACGTGATCGTCGCTTAGATGCCTCAACAAATCGACTCGGCAGTATTTGTCCTCGGTATCAAGAACTGTCTTCTTGGAAAGCACTGAGGGAGCGCCACTAAGTTTCGGTTCGAATTTAATCACATCCTTGAGCATACGCGCCGTCCTCAGATAGTTGATAAACCCGAGTTATTTCCCTGAGTTGACGCCACTTACCGTTCTCATAAAGCCAAGCTGGACTATCACGATCAACAAACATCGGCCGAACCACGACTACCATCGAGCCGCTTAACAATAAACATCGAATGAGCTCAGAAACTTGAGACTCGCTTGGTCCGGGGCTCCACTCGATCACACAACGACAACCGGCAACCGGCCACTGATAATTACCTGGCTGCTCACCATCGGGCAAAACGAGCGGACAAATATCGGAATTTTGCGGCCATTGTTTCGCTTTTTGCCACGATCCGTCGCCAACATAGATAACGACATACTCTGGTGGATTGTTAAAGCGTTGCCGAACGGCCAAATACTTACCGAACGGAATCATTTTTAAATTCATCTCTCGACATCCAATTATTATTGCCATCGATAACCCAGGGCTCACGATCCGCGCGAGCACGCGCTTCTGGGTATTTCGTATTAGATGTTTTGGGATGCCAGCCAGGCGGTAAAACGAGGGACGTTGACGTAGAATTTTTTTGAGACCATCGATACCGCCCCGGCCTCTTGCAGACCGTTCGTGTGGCGGTTACGTAATAGCCACGTGAATTGCGGCTTGGTAAATTTGTCGGGATATCTGGAAACGAGTTCGTCGGGTGTGATGAAATCCTCCAACGATTCGGCAGTTGGTAGATTTTGTGATTGAGCGTGGTTTGACATAATTTCACCTGTTTTAATAAAACAAAACGCGTTTATCAGCGTCGGTGAAATTATGAAGAATTGTGGGATTTTAAACAGGGACACTTAACCGGGTTAAATGTCCCCTCTCTAAACGTCGCTTTTCGACGGTTTTTTTAAATCGGAAAATACCATATTGCCGCTCTTTTTGTATCGGGTTATCTCGTCGCACAGCCACTTATTACAGGCTTCCTGACTGCTGAACTTGAATTGCCGGTAAACTTCGCGCGCCGCCAATTTAGGCGCATAGCCTCCTTCGACAAGCACTTTGTACCGCATAATCTCATCGACACCATGCGGCTTTAGTTTTTCACCGGGCGTTTTAACGAGCATGATTTCGGCGACCTTTGACCACCTCTGCTCGCTCGACATTTTTGCATGCAAACTATCCTTAACAAACTGTTCCGCCTCAAGGCTCTGAGTAAGAAGCAGCAGACCCTGAAGGACTTTAATCATTTCGCGCTTATCGAAAGACAACTCAATTGTTTCGGATGAAAAGCCGATCTCTCGATCTTGATCCATCAGATAACTTTCAAGTGTGTTGCTATCCCATTTTCGATAAATTGTATCCAGCTCGTTCAGCAACGAACGAACATCCGTTAACTCATCTTCGGAATCCATGTGTACACTCCATCAAAGTGCATCATCACTGGGGATTAACCGGGCAAGCTGGGTGATGAATCCAGCGATTCGGCGGCCAAACCTAGCCCGGTCAAATCATTGTACATTAAACGCGTTGCCTCGCCAGGACTTTGGCCATTACATCTTCTGCGATCTTTTGCTTGTGCGCCGTGCTCAGATGGGTATAGCGCCGCGTTGTCGTCAGATCCTTATGTCCGGCCAGCTCGGCAATTTCCGCTAACGTCGCGCCGTGCATAGCAAGCGAACTACAGAAATCATGCCGCAGGCAGTGAAATACAAAATTGTCTACCCGAGCCTGCTTTAGCGCCCTATCCCAATGCTTTTTAAAATCGAATGGCTGATCCGGCTTGATCGGCGACGGAAATAACAACGCATTGCCGACACCGCGAAATTTTCGCAGCTCTTCCAGCGCGGCCGAAGGAACCGGACATACGCGCGGTTCTCCGTTTTTGGTGTCATCGAGAAACGCCAGTCCGCCCTCGAAATCGATATCGGCCCAGGTCAAGCGCAGCAGTTCGGATTTACGCATACCGGTCGTCATGCCCATGAGCACCAGCAAATAAAGCCGGTTCCACTCCGATTGACGGCAGGCATCTAGCAGCCGCTCACGTTCGACTTGCGATAAATAGCGCACTCGACCTTTAGACTGGGGCAAGCTGGCTGTTTTTGAAACGGGATTTGAGGCGGCATAGCCTTGTGCACAGGCGTAGCTAAAAATCGCCGATAGCGTTGAGCGATAGCGATTTACGGTAGTATTGGAGCGCGGACGCTCAATCGGTTTTGTTCGGCCGGCGGTTTTACCTCGGCCAATACCAACGTGACATTTGCTTTCTTTCAGGATCTTCAGTTCGTCGCGGATTCTGTCGGCATCGATCTCGTCCAGTCGGTACTCACCCATGCGATCGACCCAATACAAACTCCGTTGCTGTTGGTGCTCGACGTCTTTTCCGGACCATTGGAGTAGATATTCGTCTACCAGTTGAGCAAAAGTCAGTTTCGCGCCTTTGCTGCCGAAAGCGGCAATTGCGTCTCGATCCTGCTCGATCCGATCCGCCCACGCTTTCGCGTCGGTTTTGCGTTTGAATGTTTTGGATTTGATTTGTTTGCCAAGCCGATCTTTGATAATCGCCTTGAAAACAACACCGGATTTGTTTTGAATTTTTCGGATGGTTGCCATCGTGGTAACTCCATCCCGGCAACGTGCCGGACTGCGCATTAACAAATTCGGCATGGTGCCTTTTTTGGTGCCTTGCCGCCTAATGTGCGCGTTTTTTACCGATGGCTGATTGAAAAAAATCCTTGTTTTTCAAATAAGTAAATGGTGGCGACACCGGGGATCGAACCTGGGACCTCGGGGTTATGAATCCCGCGCTCTAACCGGACTGAGCTATGTCGCCACTGTATTGACTCTTTGAAGCGAGCGCCTCAAAGAGCTGATTATTATAAAGTCTGTGTAACCAAAGTCAAACATTAAATCGGAAGTGGATAACATCGCCGTCTTTCACGACATAATCCTTGCCTTCCAAGCGCCATTTACCGGCATCTTTGGCGCCCTGCTCCCCATCACAATCGATGTA
>JBNLEI010000319.1:0-3271 GCA_050304855.1 Methylococcaceae bacterium | reverse complement strand
GGTTTCCCCGACCGCGCCGGTTGCTCCGACGACGGCCACATCATAAGTTTTAGACATGGTTATAATCTCTCTTTCAAGGTTTTCTCGACTGCATCGCCCTTTTACAGTCCTAACTTTGTTCATTCATTCCGGATAAAATACCGGCCGTTCCAATACCGACAGTTAAAAATACGGGTCAACAACGGGCAGGCCTTCTTCTTTAACGGCAATGTTCCGCGCCAACCAATCAGCGAATTAGCCAAACATCCCGTTGCCTATTTTGCTATTCAACTCAATGGCTTTATATACAAAGAACAATCATTGATGAACAATCGAAAATGCCGAATGGGCAAGATGGCGTATTTTCGATTTACTGAGAAACAGTGAACAATTTCTGTTTCCCAATTTTCCTAACCTCTATTGCCCGCGATTCTCCAAAATGGCGCTATGATCGCTTCCATAACGATTGCCAACCCAACGCGGTCCTCCGGGCAATAATAGTGCTGCTTTTTCGGTCATATAAATCCAACATCCAAGACGTTGAATCGCTCAGCGTCTAATTTGACCGATTTTTCCCTTAATCAGTGAACAGCCAAGGCGCTCTGTTAGCTCGTTCGGCTTCATATCGCCTGATTTCGTCAGCATGTTGTAACGTTAGACTGATATCATCCAAACCATTCATTAACCGATATTTGCGGGTTTCATCGACGGCAAATTCGATCACTTGCCCGGAAGGCGTAGTAATAGTTTGTTTTTCCAAATTAATTGTCAACCGGTAACCATCTTCCATTTCCTCAAATAATCCATCAACCAGCGCAGCATCCAACACGATCGGCAATATCCCGTTTTTGAAACAGTTGTTATAGAAAATGTCGGCAAAACTCGGCGCGATAATGGCCCTGAAACCGTAATCTTCCAGCGCCCAGGGCGCATGTTCGCGGGACGAACCGCAACCGAAGTTTTCACGGGTCAATAAGATTTCCGCGCCTTGATACTGCGGCTGATTCAACACGAAATTCGGATTTAACGGCCGATTCGAACAATCCATGTCCGGCTCGCCACGGTCAAGGTAGCGCCACTCGTCAAACAAATAAGGTCCGAAACCCGCGCGGCGAATCGATTTTAAAAACTGTTTCGGGATAATTGCGTCGGTATCGACATTTGCCCTATCCAGCGGCGCGACCAACGCGGTCAATGTAGTAAACGCTTTCATTACTCTCCTCCCGCCGATTTGGCAACGTCGATAAAATGACCGGCAATCGCCGCTCCGGCCGCCATCGCCGGGCTGACTAAATGCGTTCTACCGCCATAACCCTGACGGCCTTCGAAATTCCGGTTGGAAGTGGAGGCACATCGCTCTCCCGGCTCCAGACGATCGGCATTCATAGCCAGACACATAGAGCAGCCGGGCTCTCGCCATTCAAAACCGGCTTCGATAAAAACTTTATCCAAACCTTCCTCTTCCGCTTGTTGCTTAACGAGCCCCGACCCCGGAACCACTAATGCTAACTTAACGTTGGGAGCCACTTTTTGACCTTGTGCGATCACCGCAGCTTGCCTTAAGTCCTCAATCCGAGAATTGGTACAGGAACCGATAAACACTTTATCAATCTGGATGTCGGTAATTTTTTGACCCGCTTTAAGCGCCATATAATCTAATGCACGCTGCATGCTTTGCCGTTTGACCGGATCGCTTTCCGCCATCGGATCCGGTACGGTCTCGTCAATGGCTACTACCAGTTCAGGCGACGTTCCCCACGTTACTTGGGGCTTGATTGCAGCCGCATCCAGTTCAATGGTTTTATCGAATACCGCATCGGCATCGGAATGGAGTTTTTCCCAGGCTCTGACCGCCATATGCCAATGCTCCCCTTTTGGCGAAAACGGCCGATCCCGGTAATAATCGATCGTCGTGTCATCGACGGCAATCAAACCGGCTCGTGCACCGGCCTCGATGGCCATATTGCAGACCGTCATACGCCCTTCCATCGACAAAGCCGCTATCGCTTCTCCGGCAAACTCAATCGCATAACCGTTACCGCCCGCTGTTCCGATTTTGCCGATGATGGCCAAAACAATATCTTTGGCGGTGATTCCCTGCTTAACCTGACCGTTGACCTTGATCAGCATATTTTTCGACTTTTTCTGTACCAAACACTGGGTTGCCAACGCATGTTCAACTTCCGAGGTGCCGATACCGAAAGCCAACGCCGCCGAGGCGCCATGCGTCGAAGTATGCGAATCGCCGCAAACTACGGTCATGCCGGGTAACGTCGCGCCTTGCTCGGGACCGACCACATGCACGATACCTTGACGCACATCGCCCATACCGAACTCGGTAATACCGAATTCGGCGCAGTTTTTGTCCAGCGTTTCAACTTGCAAACGCGAAACCGGATCGGCAATTCCCTTGTCGCGATCGGTTGTGGGTACGTTATGGTCGGCCACAGCAAGATTTCTGGCTGTACGCCAGGGTTTCCGGCCTGACAGGCGCAAACCTTCGAAGGCTTGCGGAGAGGTCACTTCATGAACCAGTTGCCGATCAATATAAATCAAGCAAGAACCATCCTCTTCGCGATGAACAACATGGTCTTCCCATAATTTGTCGTATAAAGTTTTACCAGCCATTATTTTATAATCTGTGTTTTTTCATCAATTAAATAACCGGATCAGTCCTTTTCTTACGAAATGACTCACCGGTTTTATTCATTCAAAGCGTGCTCAGTCCAAAATAGCGAAAACCTTGGTGGTACTGTCGCCGACCGTCCCGACGCCGGCAATGGAGTCGAATTGAGCAGGTTGTGACGGATCGGAATAATACCCGACCAACGGTTTGGTCTGTTCATGGTAAACACTCAATCGTTTACGTACGGTTTCTTCTTTATCGTCGTCACGTTGAATCAACGGCTCGCCGGTAACGTCGTCTAAACCCTCCTGTTTCGGGGGATTGTAGAGAACATGATAAGTTCTCCCAGAGCCAGGATGAACACGTCTGCCACTCATGCGTTTGATAATCTCTTCGTCATCGACAGCAATTTCTATGACATGATCAATTTCCACTCCCATTTTCTGCAAACCTTCCGCCTGCGCAATGGTGCGAGGGAAACCGTCCAACAGAAAACCGTTGGCACAATCCGTCTGAGCAATGCGCTCTTTGATCAATCCCAGAATGATATCGTCCGACACCAGCCCGCCGGCATCCATGACCTTTTTCGCTTCCAATCCCAATGGCGTGCCTTCGCGCACGGCTGCGCGCAGCATATCTCCGGTTGAAATCTGCGGAATCGCATAT
>JBNLEI010000318.1:0-2649 GCA_050304855.1 Methylococcaceae bacterium | reverse complement strand
GCTCTCCAGCTTTAACTTGACTGATAAAATCGTTTAGTGTCATCGAATTCTCCTCAAAACCCACTATTATAAATGCTTCTGCCCCGCAATCCGTTCGATTCTAGGCTGGTAAACAATCATTCTCAATTAACGCTTGAGGAGAGTCTTCCAAAGATGCCTCAAGACGCTACGCAACTCAAGAAAGGTTTACTGCATTCACTCCGAGGCTCCCCGCTCCGAAAACGCCAAAAATCTCGAATTGAGAAATACCGAAGGGGAAGAATTCGTTTAAACCGACACATTGAATCCGATTTAATATCATTTTAATATTACTGTTACATTTGTGCTTTACACTTACTAGTCCTCATTGTTATCCTTTGTAAACGGTACGGATAAGAAATCAATCACTTATACAAGGAACACGTTTTGAAGCTGCTGATTCACTTTTTTTGTATTTCTTACCTTTTCGTAAACCAAGCGTTTGCCGAAGCGGAGGAACCAGCAATACCGCAACCCGACGTATCGTCGGAAGTTGTCGTTCTGAAAGATCCCGAAAACCTCGCAACTTATCTGCTTTCGCCCGGTGATGCGCTAGAGATTACAGTCTGGAAGGAAGAAGGCCTGCAACAGCAACAATTTCTAATCGGCCCGGACGGTACGATCATTTACCCTTTGATCGGTAACGTTACCGCGGCAGGACGGACGATCAACGACCTTAACGAACTATTAACCGTTAAATTGTCCGACTATATCGCCGACCCTTCGATCAGCGTAAAATTGCTCAATAATCAAGGCAATGCCATTTTCGTCATCGGCAAGGTCAACAAACCCGGGCAGGTTGTTGCCGGCAGACGTATCGACGTACTGCAAGCGTTAAGCTTGGCCGGCGGATTGACGGTGTTTGCGGACGACGACGACATCACGATTCAACGCCGCATCGGCAACGAAATTAAAGTATTCCAGTTCGATTACGGTAATGTAATAGAAGGCGAAAATCTCGAACAAAACATCTTGCTGGAACCCGGAGACACTGTTGCCGTGCCTTAAAAACGGTTGAATAACGTTTGCTTTATGAAAATCAGGACAAAACTGTTGTTGCCAGTGATGGCCTTGTTCTCCAACAACAGTCAGGCCCTCGATTGGTTGTTCGAACCGAACTTCAGCATTAACGAACGATATACCGACAACCTGCGTATGCAAGTCAACCCGATAAGGGATAATTTCATCACGACGATATCGCCCGGCATCCTTCTGGGCTATCTTGCTGACGACAATGAATTAAAGACGACGCTCAAGTGGAACGAATTGATCTACCATGGAGAATCCGATCTAAATTTTTCTGAAAAAATCGCAAATTTCGACCACCAATTTAGGTCGGAACGCTTTAAAACTGGATTAACCGCCCGGTATGCCGAGCAGTCTTCCATCAATAGGCAGCTCGACTCAGACGGTTCGGGTAATTTACAACTTCAAATCCCGCGCACGACTCGATCGATTGCCCCGACCCTCACATATAACCTAAGCGAAACAAACGCAATTGAAATTGGCTTCAACTATACCGACGTCGCGTATCAAAAAGATCCGGGACTCAATCTAAGCCGGTATTATTCCAGTTACAGCAATCATCAATATTCCGGCACATTCATCCATACCTTCTCGGAACGTCTCTCGATCAATCTAACTGGGTCATACGCTGAATTCAGTACATCCGCTACTACTCCCAGTTTAACTCCTTTTTTCGGATTCTTACTCCCAACAACAACCACCTATAACCAAAAAGCATCGACCTTTACCTATCAAGCAGGATTTCAATACGCTTACGACCCCTTGACGCGTTTTTCGTTTTCGGCAGGTATGCGGAACACGAACACCAAAATCCGCACCGTCAATACAATCACATTCCTCGGAACATCTCAGACCGACCGGTCATACGACACCAGCGGCCAAGTTTTCTCAGCCAATCTAAATCGGAAATTCGAATGGGGCAGTGTGAACCTACAAGCAGGGCAGCAGATTACACCCGCCAGCACAGGCGGCCAACGAAACACCACGACCTTTTCGGTTGGTGCAAAATACAATCTCGACGAACGGCTAACCGCGGGTATCGACGCAAACTACCTGGAATCAGAACAAATATCAGCGCAAAACAACAGCGGCGCTACTAGTACGAGAACATATATCAGCGTAACCCCCAACATTCGCTGGCGCTGGACACCTGATATACATTTAGAACTATCCTATTCTTATCGCCATCAAAAATATGATTCTATCAATCGAACTTCGGTCAGTAACGGTATACAACTCCAATTTTCGTATCAACCCCAACTCAATCGTCAGGTGAAATAACGTGGAAAATCAAACACCCGATCTCAAGGATTATCTGAAGATAGTCAAAAAACGCCGAAAATTCCTGATCATTCCGTTCGTTATTATCGCCTTGCTCAGCATCGTATTGGCCGTCGTTTTACCTTCCATCTATCGTTCGTCGTCGACGATTCTGATCGAAGAACAGGAAATCCCATCGGAATTGGTCAAATCCACCGTCACGACCTTTGCCGATCAACGCATCCAGATCATCAGCCAGCGCATCATGTCGCGTTCGAATCTGGTCGACATCATCAAGAAATACGATTTATATCCCGACGATCGCAAAAACAAACCCGAAGAAAA
>JBNLEI010000317.1:0-5688 GCA_050304855.1 Methylococcaceae bacterium | reverse complement strand
AAAACGCCAAACTCGCTAAAAACCGTTTATATCTGGATTGCTATAAATACATGCAATCGGACAAGCTGGCCTTGCCTACGATTCCGGATGTGGCATTCAAAATTCGCCGCGCCATAAACGATCAAAAAGCCAATAGCAGTAAAATAGCGAGAGTCGTGCAAATCGATCCCAGTATCACCGCACGCCTGATTAAGATCTCAAACAGTCCGATGTATCGCGGTCGACGCAAAATCGAAAGTTGTCCTGAGGCATTGACTCGTTTGGGATTAAAAGTTGCCCAGAACATTATCACCGCTTTTGCGATGAAGTCCGTTTTTAGCGCGAAATCGCCGGTGATTCGCCGGAAAATGCAGGAGCTATGGTCACACAGTAATTATGTGGCCGCAATCAGCGCTGTGTTTGCGCATAAGACCCCGGGTTTCGATCCGGATAGGGCCATGCTTGCCGGCTTAATTCACGACATCGGCGTGGTTCCGATTTTGGCCTACGCTGATAAAAACTCCGATATTTTATCGAACCCGACAGATTTGGCGGAAACTATTAAGGAATTGAAAAATGAAATCGGTGTCCAGATTATTCGTAAATGGGATTTTCCGGAAGATTTCGTCGACGTTATCAATCATTCTGAAAACTGGTACCGTGATAGCGGAGAAGAAGCCGATTACACCGATATCGTTATGATTTCTCAGTTGCATAGTTATATCGGCAAGGTAGATATCAAAAAAATGCCCAAGTTGGATGAGCTTCCAGCTTATAAAAAGCTGGCAGCCGGTCTGTTAGACGCGGATCAGAGTATCAACATTCTGGATCAGGCCAAGGACGAAATTGAACATATTCGGCAAATGCTAAATTAGGCAATGGAGATCAAGATACCCATTCCGGCTGTTGGCGCAACGTTAGCCCAAGGTGGTATCGATCATTTAAAGCTGCAGTTGAATCAGCAATTGGAGGCGGTAGTCCTAAAAACCGACATCGCACAAAATCAATTGACCTTACAACTCGCAGGCAAAACTATTCATGTGGAACCTAATCAAGCGGTCGACTTAGTTAAAGGACAAACCCTGACTTTATTGGTAACAGAAACCAAGCCGGCGTATCGGTTTAAAATTATACCCGCCTCGTATCACGCCTCTGGACTAACCGAGAAATCTGAGGCGGCAACCGCAAAAGTGTCGACCGAAGTTCTGTTAAAACAGGTCCTGCCGCGTGTCGACAGTCAACCTAAAACAGCTCCTGAACTAACCAAACAGTTGGTTAAAGGTGAACTGTTGCAAATTCGTTTAATTGAGGTTTCAGACAAAAAGATAACCGGACAGGTTTTTTTTGCTGTTTCGCCAAAAGACGATAAAAGCAGGCAATTTCAACACCTAAGCCTGAATCTGACGCGTAAACAAATTCTGACAGCCGACAAATCCGCAACGTTAACGCTTCAAAAAGACCGGCTAATCACATTGGAAGTTGTCAAAGGTGGCGACCGCCCCCAGTTTAAACTGATTGAAAAGCCACTGGCGGACACTCCGGAACGCATCATTAACGATACCTTTAAACGCTATTTGCCGACACAGGAATCCGCAACCGTTTTACTCAACCGGTTAACGAAAGCCTTACCAAGTATCGAGGCCGACCAGAATGTGCCGGAAACCCTAAAAAGGCTGGCTCGTGAATTGTTGCAAAGTTTGCCGCAAAAATCGCAAATGCTTGAGCCCCGTATTTTAAAACAGCAAATTGCCAATTCTGGCCGATTCCTGGAAGCTGGTTTAAGCCGGCTGCTTAATACCGGCGATATCAATCTGAAGCAGGACTTTAAACTGAAACTGCTGAGGCTCATCGATATTTTGCAACAACAAACCGAACCCAAAGGAGAGCAGAAAGCTCAGAGCGGCGACTTAAATTTATTCAAAGAGATACTACAACAATCCAACAATACATTGGCCAAAATTGTGCTCGACCAGCTTAATTCATTGCCGAAAGAAGATGGAGCCAAACAAAGTTGGTTACTTGAACTGCCCTTTTTTCAAGATACGCAAATTGAAAAAGTCGCTATCGAAATCGAACTGGAAAAGCATCCCGAACAAAAGGATCAGAAAAATAGTTGGTTGGTTAACATTTCCGTGACTCCGCCGGACTTGGGTACCATCCATTGCCGCATCAGTAATTATGACACGATTGTCAGTACACGTTTTTGGAGTGAAAAATCATCGACTGTCGCCAAAATCAACCGCCATATCGATTATTTGAGGGAGCAACTGGAAAATAACGGTATTCATGCCGGCATTATCGACGTTCAACACGGCAAGCCGTTAGAGGAACCTAAACAAGGGTCAGGCGGCGGTAACTTAGTGTCGGAAACGGTGTAATCGTGTGATTTTTTCCCTAATTGGAGATAGCCGTCAGATCATACTGCCGGCAACCCACGCGGCAACGGTCAGATAAACGATTCTCGGCACCCATTCGGTCAGCATATCTTCCTGAAGACTAATAGTCTCTCTTTCGATTCTACAATAATGCAACAGCGATTCGGCCAATTTTCCGCTTTGCTCACCGCTTCTGACGAATTGAATGGTCTTGTTATCGAATAATCCGGTTTGCCTTAACGAGGTAGTCAAATCGCAGCCTTGATCGATTGCCGCGATAGTTGCAATAAATCGTTTCTTGAGCAGCGGGTTGCTGATGACGTTAACAGTTCTTGGCATGGCCTCGGTAATCGGAACCCCGGCGTCGAGCATTAGTCCTAAGGTATTGAGAAATGCATGAGTTTGCCTTCTGGTATGCCAAGCGGATATGACGGGCAAGCTCAATTGCAAGCGATAAACCAGCTTGCTAAACCCCAGAAAACTCAAGTTTCCAGTCGTTAACCAAAAAGGCAGCTTGACGGTTGTGACGACTGTGAAAATAACGACAAGCAATTTGCCTAGGCCGGCCAATAAATAATCCGCCAGGCTGATTTCTCCGAGAACAAAAGCGGGAAGCGGTTGCACCCAAAAAGCGACGATCAACACGATAAAGGCCGGGATTAATTTGGTTTTGATTTTCTTGCGGCGTTTATCATACTCCGCGTAATGCTGACTCAACTGCGTATAAATAGCTTCGAGATTGCCGCCGATCTCGCCGGCAATCAAAAGATCCTGGTCTCTCACGCTAAAAACTCCGCTGCTGACTCCTGCTTCGACCACCGATTTACCGGACTCGGCCAAACTTCTCATCCGAACTACACGATTCTGTGTTTTTTTATCGGGCGCACGCAATAAGTTCAATGCTTGCTGTACCGGAAGACCGGCAGATTCCAGCCTGGCGAGTTGCGAATAGATGGAAGATAAGAACTGCGCAGACGGGCTCGATATAGCCCGCCTGCTGACATTTTGCATAGTCAGAAGAAGGTAGTGAAAATCAGGATTCTTCGCTTGAAATCAAATAACGGGATCACTTGACCGTACTTAAGCCCTTCATATAGGCAAAGTAGGCGGAAATATCGTTCAGGTCGTCATCGCTTAAACCGTTCAACATTGATTGCATCACTGGATTGTTGCGTTTGCCTGACTGATAGTTTTTCATGGCCTTGACCAGATAATTACCGTATTGGCCAGCCAGAATCGGGATATTGCCGCCGTCTTTCAGATTGTTAGTATGGCAGCTGACGCAAGCGGCGGCTAATTTTTTGCCGTTGGCGCTGTTACCGTCGGCCGGCGCTTGATTTTTATCGCCATTGGAAGCTGCGACATAAACCGCGATGTTTTGAATGGTTTGCACCGACAAATCATAGCTGTTGGCCTTCATGGTACCGTGTGGACGGTTTTTTTCCTTATAAGCAGTTAATGCAGCAACAATGTATTCGGGACGCTGTCCGCCGATTTTTGGTACGTAGTAAGTCGGATAAACATTGCTGTATTGAGGGCTGCTATGGCAACCGCGGCAAGTCTGAAAAGCAGCCTCGCCGGCCGATTTATCAATTTTTTGCGTCTGGGCGAAAATGTTAGTGGGGAAATGAAATAGCAGGCCGCAAGCCAATACGATGAGTGTTCTTTTCATTATTTCTACAATTCGTGGGTTGTTAAATTAAGCGCATTCCCGGCTAGAGAATGCGAATCGCGGGGTATATTACTAAATGCTAAAAGTCCATGCAAAGGAGAAAATGCATGTTCTTATGATTGTTTATTACATGAGATTTATTGACTTCAACTTTCGGTATCAATACCCTGAGCTTCGCTTATGACAAAGAAACCGGTTTCAAGCAATCAGTATAGGCAAAATCTCCAGCAAGGGTGAGACAATCAGCCTTTCGCTTTGTCACCTCATTCAGCAACAAAGGGCAAATGACTGATTGTCGGAACACGGATCTTACTGTAAACGAATAGGAAAACCTTTGTGTTGAGGTTTTTTCACTAAATCGGCTGAAGAGATAACGCCGTCTTTGTTTTTATCTAACGCGTCGAATTGTTTGTGTTTAAAGGCTTCTAGCTCATCCGCTTCGACCAGATTGTCGCCGTCGGTATCCATCTGCTTGACAATGGCCTCCGATCTTTTCTCAATAGAAGATAAAGATTTCACAATTGTCGCGTCGGCATTCTTCTCGGAAACACCGATGCGATTCATTTCCGCGACTGTTTCGACTAAATCTTCTTTGAGCTCTAATGCGACTTCCCCGGCAGTGATGTAGCCGTCATGATTAACGTCGTAAGAATCCTGATTGTCGGTTACCGTGTCTTCAAAAAACTCTTTAAAATCGATTTTTTTATCGGCATTATCATCCATTTTACCGACCATCTCGGCAACATCGCTTTCAGCGAAAGTATGCGTGGATACGGTTGATAAGAAGGATAACAATAGCGAGGTCGTAATTAAGATTCTTTTGGATACTTTCATCTTTCTTTCCTGAAATTGGCTGATAATAACGTTCCGATATTCGCACAAAACCCTTTGATCGGTTTTATCAGATTACCGAATGAGTTGATATGAATATCGGCTTTATTATATCGATAAACAGCAAAAATTTTTAGCTCTAAAGATTTTTCCGACGTTCTAATAAGACGGTCGGCTGTTTTTGTCTTAACGGCGTACCGAATCGGCAAGTTCGTCTATTTTATTTACCATCATCTGATACTCGCCGGAGTGAAACTTCGCATAATTGAGGTTTTTAAACAGGCCGGTCAAGCGAGTGAAATAATCCCTGACTTGGTTCTGATCGGTAAAGTGATAATCACAGGTCACTAATTTGACCATCAACTTAAAGTTTTCTTTTTGACGCTCGATCGGCACGGCAACATCGACTTCATCGAAAGCATCCTGCTGTAAATAAACCATATCGACAAATAACGCTTCCTGGTAAGTAACGTAATCCACCAAAGTGATACCCTCTTCCCCGGCTACTTGGATCATTTGGTAAATATCATCGCCGCGTTTGACTAAAGCCAACATCGCCAACACGTTATCGGTCCATTCCGGTTCGAGCTCGCGGTTGTACCAGTTGCTTAACTGTTCGAGATAGCGCGACCACGATATGAGCGGATCGACAGCCGGATAAAACCGTTTGTATGCGCGGTCTGCACTAAGTCCCAGAAACGTTTTGACGGTATTGAGCGTTGACAGAGTGACCGGCTCTTCGAAATTCCCGCCGGCCGGCGACACAGTTCCGATCATGGTCAGACTTCCATTTGCGCCGTCCGACGTTAAAATCATTCCGGCCCGTTCATA
>JBNLEI010000316.1:0-3122 GCA_050304855.1 Methylococcaceae bacterium | reverse complement strand
GAAGATGGAAAAAACCAGCCTGAATCGTTTCTTCGATCACATTATTTGTTCGCACGATTTCGGTATGGCTAAGGAACAACCGGGGTTCTGGCAAGATCTGCAAAACCGTCACTTGTTCGATAAACAAAGCACCCTGTTGGTCGATGACAGTTTGGCGGTGTTGCGTTCCGCCAAACAATTCGGTATTGCTTATCTGGTTTCGGTTAGTAAACCGGACAGCAAAGGGGGGAAGCGTGAAATTACGGAGTTTCCGGCAATTGAGGACTTTCGGGAGCTGATGCCTCTGAGCTAGTTTCTTTCTCCTTTTTCGGAGCAGTATTTTTTCGCGGTGGTTTGCCTCGACGTTTATCTTTATATGGTTTATTACGAGGTGCTTTTTTGGACGGCTGATTAATGTCGGTCGCCAGCAAATCCGCGGTAATGGCCTGGATCGGAATTTTATCGCCGATGTATTCTTCGATATCGGGCATCGAATAGGCATATTCCTCGCATATGAAACTGATTGCTTCGCCGCTTGCACCGAAGCGCGCCGTTCTGCCGATGCGATGTACATAGTCTTCCACATCCTGTGGCAGATCGTAGTTAAAAACATGGGAAACGTCCGGAATATGCAGGCCTCGGGCGGCTACATCGGTAGCGATCATCAGCGTGGCGCGATTTTCCTGAAAGTCCGCCAGTAGACGTTGACGCTTTTCCTGTGGCACGTCGCCACTTAATAATGCGGTTTTATAACCGTTGGCTTGCAGGTAGTCGTTCAGTTCTTCGGCGCTACGCTTAGTATTGACGAATACGATGCTACGTTGCGGTTGGTGTTGTTTCAGCAAACCTAATAATAAAGGAATTTTCTGGTCGTTGGCCGGACAATAGGCAATCTGCTGAATGGATTTCGAGGTCATCTCCTCGCTTTCGATCTTGACTATGACCGGATTGTTCATGTGCTCATAAGCCAGCTCGGTGACTTTGTATGACATCGTCGCCGAGAACAACAGATTCAAGCGTTTTTCCGGCGGCGGCATGCGGCGCAGCAAATAACGAATATCTTTAATGAAGCCGAGGTCGAACATTCGGTCAGCTTCGTCCAGCACCATAACTTGTATATTGTCCAGCGTGAAGGCGTTTTGCCTGTAGAAGTCAATGATGCGGCCCGGCGTGCCGATGATGATGTCGACGTTGGATTTGATCTTGTCGAGTTGTTTCTTGTAATCGACGCCGCCATAAATCAACGCGAACTTCAGGTTCAAAAAAGCGCTTAATTGAATCGCGTCTTTGTGGATTTGTATCGCCAGCTCCCGTGTTGGAGCAAGGATGATGGCTCGAGGGTTTTTGATTTTCTCGCTTTCATCATTGATCAACTGTTGAAATGTCGCGAGCAAAAAGGAGGCGGTTTTTCCTGTCCCGGTCTGCGCTTGGCCTGCTATATCCTTGCCTCTGAGCGATAACGGCAACGCTCTATCCTGTATCGGCGTACAGTTGACAAAGCCGGCTTCTTTCAAGCCTTTGATGATAATGTCTGAAAGTTCCAGGTTGCTGAAGCGTGTTTCGGTCAAGTGTGATTTTTTCATGGATCATAGGATAACTTAAAAATTAAATTCACTGAAATCGATTGACAAATTAACCTTGCCCCCCCTATAGTTTCAAATTTGAAAAACATTGGAGAATAGCGTGAGTGACTTAGTCCTTCATGTATCGGATGCGGATTTTAATGAAACAGTTTTAAAGGCCAGCGGACCGGTTTTGGTCGATTACTGGGCTGAATGGTGTGGTCCATGCAAAATGATTGCACCAGTACTGGATGAAGTAGCTGCGGAATACGAAGGTAAATTGACTGTTGCAAAACTCAATATCGATGAAAATCCTGATGCTCCTCAACATTATGGCGTACGGGGCATTCCTACCCTGATGATTTTCAAGGATGGTGAAGTTGAAGCTACTAAAGTTGGCGCTTTAACCAAATCTCAATTGACCGACTTTATCAATAGCAATATCTAAAGCCCGTCGATTGTTCGCGCCCATGTAAAAAATTTTGCATGGGCGTAGATTGTTGCGTTATACTTGCCGGGTGCTTTTTTCAGCGCGCCCATAATTCACTCGTTTAATTTCCAAAGAACCCTTTCTATTGCAGTTTCGGTAATCTGTCGTGCTGCGTATCTAAAACTCCCTGTTAATATGAATCTTACCGAGTTAAAACTAAAACCGATTAATGAAATTATTTCTATCGCCGAGTCTCTAGGGCTGGAAAATATCGCCAGAGCCCGTAAGCAGGAATTGATTTTTGCGATTCTTAAGGGGCAGGCCAAAAGTGGTGAAGATATTTACGGCGATGGCGTTCTGGAAATTCTTCAAGATGGTTTTGGTTTCTTGAGAACTCCTGGCAGTTCTTATCTGGCTGGCCCCGATGATATCTATGTTTCTCCCAGTCAAATTAGACGGTTTGGTTTGCGCACCGGCGACACCATCAGCGGTAAGATAAGGCCGCCAAAGGACAGCGAGCGTTATTTCGCGATGCTCAAGGTTGAAAGCATCAACTATGAAGCACCGGAGCACGCCAAACACAAAATTTTATTTTCCAACCTCACACCTTTATTTCCCAACCAACGCTTCAGACTGGAACAAGGCAACGGTTCCAGCGAAGACCTGACCGGTAGAATCATCGATTTGATTGCACCGATCGGTAAGGGGCAACGGGGCTTGATTGTATCTCCGCCAAAAGCCGGTAAGACCATGATCATGCAGAATATCGCTCATGCAATTGCCGAGAATAACCCGGAATGTTACCTGATCGTATTGTTAATCGACGAGCGCCCGGAAGAGGTGACAGAGATGGAGCGTTGCGTACGTGGTGAAGTGGTTTCCAGTACCTTCGATGAACCGGCAACCCGTCATGTTCAGGTTGCAGATATGGTGATCGAGAAAGCCCGTCGCTTGGTCGAACACAAACATGATGTGGTTATTCTGTTAGACTCGATTACCCGTTTGGCTCGCGCCTATAACATGGTCGTGCCCTCTTCCGGAAAATTGCTGTCCGGTGGTGTCGACGCAAATGCCCTGGAAAAACCGAAACGCTTTTTCGGCGCGGCAAGAAATATTGAAGAAGGCGGGAGCTTGACGATTATTGCGACGTC
>JBNLEI010000315.1:0-7864 GCA_050304855.1 Methylococcaceae bacterium | reverse complement strand
CCCTCTCCTCTTATTTTCAACAAGGCTGATACTTCATCTGAATCCGCGTGCAAACAGCGGGAAATTCGATTACCCTCGATGATTAAATTATTGACAATCCCGCTTAAAACACCAAACGGCCTGGCTAATGAATGTATGATTGGAAAAGCGCTCGATATCTCTGATGATGGATCTGGCAATAAATTTTGTTGCGGTGTACCAATGCCTGACAGCCCCATATCCGATATAACATTGCCTTGAATTATGATTTCTTTGATAGGCAAAAATATATTATCGGTAAACTCGGTATCTTTACGCTGCAAATCAATAATAGCGGCTCCCGTAATATTGCCACTAAATCCTTCCGAGCCCGGATCCTCCTTTGAATTTGTTATTGTTTTAATCAAAAAATTTGCTGATGAAACCCTTGCAGTGTATTCGCCTTCTTTTGAATTAACAAGAAATCCCCCGTTGGATACAATAGCGGATAGCATTTCATTTTTCTTTTTATTCTTAAAAAGTAATAAGATTTCCTCATCTATTGCAGGTTTACCGTTTATAGTTACAACGCCAATAATCTTTTTATCTCGAGAAAATATTGTTACCGCTTCCTCTGTTTCCGAATCGCTAATTGGCAAAGCATCTAGAGTGCTTCCCAATGTAATCCCATTACCGCCACCGCCCTGTATCGAGTTACCAATAATATTAACTTTTTCGCTGCCGCTATTGATCTGAATACCGCCGGAAATGCCGACAGGGTTAATATATAGTAAACCGGTAAAATCGAGCTGAAGAAATTCAGCCAAATATTGCCCAAGTTGCTGCTCGTTCTGATAGAGCCTATAAAGCTTGAAGCAGTCGTAACTCCAGTCATTATCTGCGTCCTCACCTCCTCTAAAAACCTCTGTTGCAGTATCTGGCGGTATGAATACGATTTCATTTCGTTCGATATTTATATTATTGGCGCTACTAATAATAGCGACGTCGCTTTTCCGCCTTTCAAACATTAGTATTGAATTACTGTCGATATTAATATGAAATCCTGCACTAATATCGATTGCACGTGTCACTGCGAATATCGTGTTATTCTTTATTTCGTTCCAGCCACCGCCCTGAGTTTCTATAACGGTATTCGCTAGATTAACTAATAGCAAGTTTTCTATAACAATTTGGCGTGAATTTATGATACGAAAGACCGGGGCGACATCCGTATTATCTCCGGGCGAATCAGGAATGACAAGCGTACGCAGACCGCAACCTTTAATTTTTATATTGATTTTGTCTACAATTAAAACATTGGCGCGATGAATTCCCGGCAATAAACAAATTTCGCCACCCCACAATTTTAGTTTGTCTATTGCCTCTTGAATTTTTTCAAAATCGCCGCCCTTGCCTACGGTGTACGAGCAGCAGACTTTCTGGTTCGTCAACGGACGGAAGATATAGCGGCAGTCTTGGATTTCTGGGCTATTTCCATCCCAACGAATTTCGGCCAAGGCCGCTCGGTGGTATTGGATACCTTCCGGAGTAGCATTTGAAAGTAAAACAGATTCGTTTTCGAGACCTGCACGTACAGAAAACGTCCAGTAATCGCCCGGACGAAAACTTTCGGATTCTGAGAATTGGAGATTGATTCCATCAGTCAAAAGGGCTGGATTACTAAATTCAGAGATCGGTTTAATTCCATCCCATAATCTAAAGAACACGTTTCCAGAAGGTAAACCGTTGACCAAAAAATGCGAAACTGTGGTCGTCAATTTATTCCCGTTTCGAGTAACCTCGGCGCCATAAGTGATTATCCAATGTCCTAATTCATCACGCCATTCGACAACCTCTAAATAAAACTCGTCGCTTTGGCCTGAATTGACGATCGCCTGCTTATTAGCCGTAATTTCGATTTCAGCCGTCCTATTTCCTCCTTCTTCAAAATCTCCCCGCCCAACCAAACCGCCATTGAAGCGCGACCATTTGAACATGGGAGACGAGTTATCGACTTCCGCAATTTCAATACGGAAAAGATGATGCTCGAAGCCGGTATAGCCGCCACTATCGACGACAGGACAGTCGCCTGAGAATGAAGACGTATCGTTAAGCGAAACTGTCAACGTTCCATTGTCATCGGGAGTGTCAGCCAGCAGCCGCCGAACATTTGCACAGGTTTCGCCGGGCTGAAGGCGAAGCAAGCGTAAAGCCATAAAAGTGGCCAGACGTTCGGTCGTGTCCGGCCCGCCCAGCGCGGGTTCGATCAGACCGGCTTGCTCGTCTTGAAAACCGCTGACGGTTTCGCGCCAAACTTCGAGAACGACAGCTTCCCTGACATTTTCCTCATCGGTCGTAGGAGTCGATGTTGCATCGGGTCGCTGGAGATACGTCGCAGAAAAAGTTTTATCGTCTTCTTCAAGTTCAAGATTTAGCAAAATGCCGTCAACCCAGATCCGGCCTTTTGCCAGCGTTACATCTGCGCCGTTATCATTTCGTGCTATCCCCGTTACTTCGAAGGCGTGAGGATTGTCTGCCGGCACCGCAGCAACCCCCGGCCCGAATGCATCCTGTGCAGCGGTATCCTGCCAACGGTTGTTGATTTCGGTTTGAGCATTCCAGTCTGCGTCCAGTAAAACGCGGCCCTGCTGATGCAATACCCCGGCATAGTTTTTGTTATCGTCCGCAAACTTTTTTGAAAAATCGCCTTTCATCGTGCTGTCCTCCTATGTCACTGGAATCATCAGCGGCCTGATGTCCACAGGCATGAATTCGCGGTAACGGATTTGTAGATTCCGCCACTTATGCGCTTCTTTTAAAAATCCGAAGGCTCCCATTACATCGTCGTCAGGTCCGCGTTCGCGGATACGGAAATCGCTGGAATGGGCTAATTGCCCGTAGGCGGGCTCGCCGAAGATCTCGCTGACGAAATGCAGCGGCACTTCGTTCCCGGTCACGCACGTGGGATGGGATGGCAACCGGTCATCGTTACCGGAAAAATAACTGAATTTGATACAGCCTTTTTGGTTATTTTGAATTTCCAGCGTATCGACCCAAATGCCCCCTTTCCAGATCCCGCGGCTAACATCGATACTTTCTACACGCATTCTGCCGAAGACCGTGATGCCTTCTACATGCGTGGTTGGTCCCCAACCATCGGAAACGTTGGAAGCAGCCGAAACGGCAAAGTGCGGAACAAACAGAGCGGCATCCCCAACACTGGGTTCCGTGTTCGGTGCGTCGTTTGTGCCGAGCACACTTTTCCCAGCATCGATAATCGAATCCTTTAAACTGAGCGTATAACCCGAATCGATCAGTAAAGGTCCGGTAATACTTTTCTCGATAACGATTTCGGGGGTCTGGTCAAAAGCCAACGCTTCATCCGGTTCGGTGAAACCGTAAGAATTGTCTAGTGTAAGTGATGGGTATATGGGTGTCCGGTTGCCATCTAGCGCTTTAAACCCTCCGGGATCTAGCGTACAACCGATAAACTCTAGTTTGCCTAAAGCGGCGCAGCTTATCAGTGGACACGGATCCGAATCTAAATACTCGTCACTACGCGTTAGAAAGACACCTTCGAAACGAACAGTCAAATCTTCAGCATCAGCAACATCCACCGGGCAAAACCGTAATGGGTGTGCCAATCGAATGATGGGCCGCTGGCCATCGGCAGCCCGGATCAGCAACGGCTGATTTAACCGAATAACTGTATTCCAATCCAGATCATAAACCATGCTGTCGTTAATCTCGATGATCACCGGAGAAGTCGCTTCGTTTAAATTCGATAAAGCATTAGATAAGGGTTCGTCGATAAAGTGACTGACTTGGCGCTCATCCACATCGTTGTCCCAGGGCGGTGGCGGATTTTTACGAAAAACCGGATAGGCGCCTACCGGCCCTACAGCCCCGTAGGTATACGTTATCAATAGGTGATCTCTGAGAGCATCGGCCTTGTCTGAAGAATCGACCGCTATCAGCCCTCGACCGATAACGGGATCGATAACGATATCACCCGGAGCAACGGCATCCGTATCCGGCAAACCGTTTTCCCAGGCACATAGATTAGCGCCACGAATTATCCACGACCGGTGTTCTTCGTCACCGGAAGGCCAATTTTGTCCTTCAAACGTATCGCTAGGGAGATGAAACTGTAAGCCCACATCGCTAATATCCAATGCGTCCGCATCGAAATCGCTTGGATTGTAGGTGTCGATCGAAAAATATTTCTCAGGATTTCCGGCTTTACACTCTTCGCTCAAACGAGCGGTCGGGATAGGCGATGGTGTTTCGTCCAATTGGGTGGCAATCGGTGGATCAAGGTCCGGATTGAATTGATAGGTATTAAATAAACGGAGCGGCCGTCCCAAAGGATCGATAGTGAACCGTACGAGATAAATACTCTCGCCGATTACGGATAGCTCCTCGTCAAAAAACGGCCTGGATACCTGGATAGTATTGTCTTCCAGACGCCACAAGAAAATGGCCAAATTAGGCAGGTTATAACGGATTCCCCCTCGAATCGGCGGCTTGACGTCGGCAACATGCGCAAAAGGGTCAAACGGGGTTTTGAGTAAACTCAACGTCGCCGGATCGCGTAAAGTCACCGTTCCGCCCCGGATAGGCGTAAACCGGTCTGTTGTGGGCAAACTATAAGGCGGTTGCCCCCCGATATCCGGGCGCTGATGATTCAAATGCTGGTTCCAGACCAGATTTTCTCTAAGCTCAGCACAATGGACTCCCCACTTGGTCAAATTGTAGGTTAGGCGTTCGATGCCGGCCAGCGTCCCCTTGCGCCGACGTAAGGCTATCGTATCGGCTACATCCGCCCGAATCGACCATGGGTCGCCTTTTAGATGGCTGGTCCCGAGCAAATCTCCGATGTACGGTACGACCCAATCATCGCAGGTTTCGATAAAAAGGTCGTGATAAAGCGCTTCGATGTTTTTATGAATATCCGCGAATACTTCTTCCACCAACGCAAGATAGTGCTTCAACTGCCCAGGCGGTATCTGTTCATTATCGCGCATGCGATAAATCTCTTCCACGGTCGGCCCTTCTGTGCCTTCCACGGGTTCATCATCGCGTATGCGATAAATCTCCGGTAAACGCTCGTATAAAGAAACTCTCTTTTCAGCCATCTTTACTGCCCTCCATTGGGTCGACCGTTCCTGGGATTAGCAGCAAATGCTTGCTATGCAGTGAAAGCAGTTTATCGACCATCGCCGGGCTTCTTTCGGACGGAATGGAACGATTAAACGGTGCTGGTTCCGGTTTGACGAGTGCTAGCGGATTGCCGCTCTCCCCTTGCATCAGCCCAAATGCGTTCACTTTGACCCAGACAACGCCGTCGACATTTTGCACTACCCCTTCAATGCGGCTCGCGTATTCCGGTTGACCAAACCGACGTGCTTTGAGTCCGAATAAGCCTTTGGAAGCATCGATGCCGTTTGCCTCTTCACCGGAAACGCCCAGCGCTTCTTTGATCGATTTCTTGATCAAATCTTTGTCGTAATATGAAGGATCGAACCCGACCGTAAGCGTCAGGTAAACATATTCGCGGCTGGCTTTCCGCACGGCAACCGGAAAACGATTAGCTCCGCGGTCTTCAATGCATCGATTGAGTGTTTCCCGCAGGACAGCACTCGTTTCGCTGCTCAATACGGTGACCGCCAAGGTTGGAATATCGCCGTTTTCCAACCGCCAAGCGGCCTTAACCTTTTCGACTCCGGGAATAGTCAGCGCCTCGGTTTCTAAGTCCTGCAGGCTGACCACACGCCCTAGGCTTTGGACTTTCCCCGGCGCGGCTTCCCTGGCGCAGTCGCCCTCCTCGCGTTCTGCTCCACCGGTCACAAGATCCGGTAGATAAACCTTGCGCAAACGGTCGATTTGCATACCGGGGTTTGGGCTGTTTCCGGCTTTGATCGACCCACGTGCGCCATTTCCGGTTCGGTAACGTGCAACGACATTTTTTATTCCTGACGGCAAACGAGCACCAGTTTTGCCGTCGCCGAATTGCACCCAGGTATTGTTATCATCATCTTGCCTGACGATATAGATTTCTTCCTTGGGCCCATGCCCGTAGAAAACAGGAACCCGCGTCCAAAGGCTGCCATTCACGAATATTTGCAGTTCCGGCGTTTCGGGCGGCGTATTGTCTTCGGAAATAAAATATGTAACAGGAGCTTTAGGAATCTTGAAGGTTTGAAAGATACTGCCGGAATCGCCGTTACCTAATATGGCATCTTTTTCGGTTTTACCTTGAGTTGCTTCCGCGAGATTGCCGTAAACAACGGTTTCTGGCGTTTCGTTCGAGAAATCCTCGTAATGCACGTCTTGTGCAAGCGTAATTCGATGTAGTCGCTTTTCCGATAATGTAGATTTATCGCTGTCTTCAACATTGGTTACGTAATTGCTATCGCTCTTACCGGCATGCTCAAATAATAGCTGCCTACCTTTCAGGTTCCGAACTTGATCACCGGTTCCGAAAAAATATAGCTCTTTTCCAACGGTATCATCCGCATTAACTGGCTTAGCTTGTAGGGAAACCATAGGGCTATTGACTTCATAGAACTGCAGAGTTCTGATATCAACCGCGGTCAAAGCAGAATTAACGATTCCAAATAAAAAATCCGGAATAAACAATTGAAAATTTAGAGTGACAATAGTTGTAGAGCCCGTAATCGCACCCCATGTCATTGATCTGGCCGTTATACCTGTAATAGTTCTAATAAGTGTACACTCTCGCTTAATCCATTGAGTTAGTTTAATATCAAATTTATAAAATGTTCCTTTTATAATTAATTGTGTACCGACCGCAAGATCATCAATATCATTCTCCAGTGGAAATTCTTCCTTATTAAGCGAAGGCGAAACAATAGCCTTCGTTCTATCTCCATCCGGATCGCTTCTTAAATTCTCATTACTTTTGGTTGGCCTATCTAAATATCTAAAGTAAGAGATGTTGTCTTCAACGGGTTTTTCTTCACTCCCAATCGAGATAACCTTTCTTGGCGCATTATGACCGAAATGCTTAAAAGAGCGTCCTAACCGATAAGCGAAAGTTTTCTTCTGATTGTTCAAAGAATATATTGATCCCTTGATTTTAAAAATATTGTAGTTATGTAACGCATGAAGATTATCCACTATAATTTTTTCAGCATAATAGAACCAACTAGGGGCATCAAATTGATGTGGATACCCGATTAAGAGTGAATCTCCTTTTTCAAGAGTAATTGAATTGATTTCTTCAGTGTTTGAACTAACAAAAAACTCTTTTGTTTGATTAGTAATATACGGTGATTCAAGAGGTCTATATAGATGAAACTTACTTAACCATGGGTAAGCAGTAACATTATTAGTAGTCTGAAACTCCGCCGACTTAGTTTGATCTTCCAATTGCGCCCTAATCGGAAAGCCAGCGGGAATTACGACCAGTTTATCGCCTTTTACTTCAAACGCAAAAACCGCTTTCCCGCCGATACCCGGCGCCAACCGATATCCTGTTAAACGTACCAAATCAACAATACTTTCACGCCATTTTGCCGTCCGCAAATAGGCCTCGTTGGCGTAAACCTCCTGATAAAAGGCCAGAATATCACCGAGGATAGAAGCGCCTTCCAGCAATGCAATACCCGGATCGTCGGCTTCTCTGTGCGTCCAGTCGGCAAGCGATTCATCTTCGTTCAGCTTGCGCAGCAAGGCCTCCAAAATATCGCTGTAGGTACCGATTCGATAATCGATCCGTGACAGCCCGGGGCGGTTATCAGGCTGCTTTGGAAACAACAAATTATCGATACAGTCATTGCGGCATTCGTCAGTCATCGCGGCCTCCTCCTATATCGAACGTTATGTAGCCGTCCTCACTGAAATCGGGATTGTTCCGCACTCGAATAATTTCATTAGCGGC
>JBNLEI010000314.1:0-11692 GCA_050304855.1 Methylococcaceae bacterium | reverse complement strand
GGCGCTCATGATTGCTTTGCTGTTTTTGTGATTTTGAACCAGTGTTGTGCCCAATTGGTAAAGATTTTTACGGACCGATTTAAAAGAGCTCAACAAATTGCGGCTTTGTTGCGTTAGGGCGTCCTGAATACCGAGAGAATGAATTTTGGCATGGACCGCGGCTAGCAAAATGGGCAAAAGGTCTTTTATTCTGCCGTAACGTTCCATGTCTTCCAGCGGCATGTTTTTAATCAACAGACTCGCGGTGGGATAATTGATGATGGTCCGACTTCCGAAATCGAGGAAGCGGCTGCTCCTGTCGTTCATTTCGATCAGTTCTTTTTCCAACGGGCTGATCACGCCGTTGGAGGCATACCATAAGTGCTCTTCGTCTTTGACGATCATGATGCAGCAATCCAGCGAAAACTGATCGGTACAATCGAAAAGTCCTTGCATCAATTCATCTACGTTCTGATAACTTAGACTTTTTTCCAGAAACTTCATGGCTTGACCGAGTTCGCTGGAGCCCGTTATAGCCAACATTGCGGTTTTTTGCGCGATTTCATATTGTTCGCGCAAATCTTTTCGTTCTTCATGATATTTGATCAAAACCTTGATACGAGCCAATAAATGCTCCGCCTCAAAAGGTTTCACCAAATAATCGTCGGCGCCGACTTCGTAGCCCTGCAACCGTTCGCGAAGAGAACTGCGTCCCGAGAGAAAAACAATAGGCACTTCTTTGGTTGCATCGATGTTCCGCAATCGATCGCAGACTTCATAACCGTTGATTCCCGGCATTTCGACATCCAATAAGATAATGCTGGGGGTTGCACGGGTTGCCTCGGCAATGCCGGACTCTCCGTCATCGGCTGTTCTAACACTCAGCTCGTCAGAGTTAAGCGCTTTTCGAATCATTTTTTGGACAAACTTATCGTCGTCAATAGCTAAGACATCGATTTTATTTGACATGTTGTTCAGAGCCTTATTCCATTGGGGAAATTATCCCAATGTTCTGTTAATAGTTATTATTATTAAAATGCCACCGAAACAAAATTTCCTAGTAAAAAAGTTGGGTAAACATATGACAGTTTAGTGAATTTTTAAATTAATCCCAAATTATTGACGTGGAAATGGTGAGATAACAAAAACAAATAGCGTAACGGAATAAGCTGTAATCCAGATTACCGGTACATTTAGTCAAACTAAATCCGAGGTTGATGTAGAGCCTATAGTCAGTGGCATCCCAAAACCGTAAAAATGTCATACAAAGCGATTAGTCGAATAAAGTGCGATTCGGCAAATTCGCGGCATAGGAGCCCCGTCGTTGCCGATTTTTGTTCGATGTTAATGTGTAAGCCGCTTACGGCTGGCTTTCGCCTTGTTTATGCTCGGTTGTATTGTAAACGTAAGAGGCTACCGTGCCGTAACCGTCGAAACGGATCACCAAGTCTTCGGTACTTCCGGGACCGAAAAGACTGTAACGATAGTGGCCGTATGTCCAGGTGCGTTGCCCGTTTTCGATGCCTATTCGCCATGGGGTTCCGAACATGGCGCGAACTTGTTCGGTGCCAGTTTCGCCGATTTTAATTAGGGAAACCTGGCTACTCGGAAATTCATGCCCTACTGTGGCGCAACCGGTTGTGAAGGACAGCATAGCCGACATTATCGTTGCTTGTAAAAAACTATGTTTCATTTGACAATCCCATTACAAAAACGGCAATCGTGCGGCTTTATTTTGTTACAGTCAAGCCACATTATTTTCAGAGTTACAGAATGGCCTATCCAATTGTTCGCGCTGAATATTTTTATTACTTAACGTGGGTTAAATTCGGAAAAGGGGTTCCAAAGTATCGGTTTTTGGCGTTTCGATTTGATTACGCGCCTTATTTTCGGCAAAGGCCTGGAATAGCTTTTTTCCATCCCAATCGCAATTCTCCATTGAGTAAAGACAGTGATTGAGGCGGAGGATTTCGTCTCTCAAACGGGCTTCGCAAAAAGGCGCTATGGCGCCTAGGCTGGCGGTATTGTAGTTAAACTTGCCCCAAGCCATTAATGCTTGTTTGGCGACTTGAGGATCGTTTTTTTCACAGGCTTTTTTCAGGGTTTTAACCATATCGGTGATTCGTTCCTCGTGCTTGTCGACCTTTTTATGATGCTGACTGTTGCGATCTCGACGACCTTGCCTGAGAAAAAACAGGATAGTCAGCAACCAGCCGCATGCCAGAAACAAAGACAGCCATTGCCAGCTGTTAGTTGACGTTTCCGGTGTTAGAATCGTTGCCGGTTGTTGAGCCGGTTTCGGCGCGGGTGTTTCGACTGGAACAGGAGTTGCGGCAGTCCCGGTTGCCGTTAAGGTAACGCTCGGTAGTCTGGCTAGTTCGGTTTGCCCGGTTTTGGTATTAAACCAGGGTATTTCGATAGCGGGGAGTTTGTATTGTCCGGCGGTCGATGGGATAAAAGCGATTTTTTGTTCGCGGAATGCAATCAGTCCCTCCTCCGTTTTTTGTTCCTTCAATGACGGTTGGTCGGGATAGGTTTTGAGTTGTTGATCCGTTTTCGTATTCAGTTCCGGTAATTGACTCACCGTGGTGCCTTTAGCAAGGATTGTCAAAGTTCTGGTCAAAGGTTCGCCGACTTTCACCTGCATATCGGGATTGGACCATTTTTCCTCCAGGTAGACTTGCTCGGCAGGTAGCCAATGGTCGCCTCTGTATTTATCCGGTGCAGGTAACACTTCCATGACCACTTTTCTTGAGGAAACGCGTTGGGTATTGGTTACCTGGGAGTTGAAAAAACCGTTGAAACGCGATCGACTGCTGCTAACTACTTGAGCAGTCAGTACTAATGGCCCGATCTGCGCTTCGCCGCTTTGCTGCGGGAAAATCGCATATTTTCGTTCAGTTACTGCATAATTTACGCCGTTGATTTGAGTATTATAATTTTTGTCTTCACCGAGTTTTTCCACCACGGCATTATCCAGTTCCGGTTCGGTCAGACTGGCTTGGGTAATCTGTACTCTTCGGTAAAAACGCAATGTAAATAATATTTGCGATTGAACATAGGCCCGTTTAGGGGTCGCGTCTACCTCCAGGAACAGGTCGCCGTTGTCGAGATCCGAGGTGACCGCTTGGGTCACGGTAATATCTAGCGGGCTTGTGAGATCGTTTCCGAAGACAATAGCGGGCACCGTTAATTTGCCTGGTTGTTTCGCCATTAGGGTCAATGTCCATTGTACGGTCTTGCTGAAGCTGCCGTTGACCCACGACGATTGGCTGCTTTGTTGTTGATTGAGAATTTCAAAGTCCTTTTGCAGCGGACTGAAATCGGGATCATCATCAGGCGTTTCGCTGGCGGTAAAGGTCAGTTGAAACGATTCGTTGAGACCGACGGGGTTTCTGTCCACGGCCACGTCGATATTTGCGGCGTATGACCATGAAGAAAATAATAGATTTAACAAAATGATAGGTAGATAACGTCTGAGTCTGCCATCTATTGCGTAACAAATCACCATCTTTGATCCCGCTGCGGTTGTTTACGGCTACGTTGGCCGTATTGATATCTGAATTTACGTTTCAACAAGCCCGAAGGGTCATCAGGAATCCGTTTCAACCATTGTTCGCTGGCCTGTGTGCTCTCATCGATTTCCGTTTGTTGTAACGAGTGCTGTTCGAAATCCGTTTGCGATTGCGGCTGTTGATTTTGCGCTTCGCTTTGTTGCTCATTTGTTTCGGCAGCCGCTTCGGATTGGTCAGATTGTCGTTCGTTCTGTGGCGCTGAATCCGTGTTCTCTGCTGAGGATTGCTCTTGTTGCTCGCCTGCGTCTTGCGTTGACTCCCCTTCTGAATTCTGTTGATCTTGATCGGACTGCTGAGAATCCTCGCCTTGCTGAGATTCGTTTTTCTGCTGTTGTTGATCTAAGGCCTTTTCTACCAATTCCTTATTGTATTGAGCGTCTTCATGGTCAGGATCAAGTTGTAACGAACGCTGATAAGCCTGCAAAGCTTGTTGCAATTGTCCTGCCTTGGCTAACGCATTGCCACGGTTGTAATGCCCTTCAGCAGTGTCGATATTCTGCAAGGTTTCGGCCGCCTGTTGATAATTTCCTGCTTTGAATTGGGCGGCTGCCTTCCATTCCGGGGACTCGAATTTTCCAGCCGCTTCAGCGAATTGCTGGCGCTTGAAAGCCTGCTCCGCTTGTTGGTCGTGGGTTTGCCAAAGGTCGCGCCAATCCAAGGCGTAGCTGTCCTTAGGATAAGGCAGCAATATGATTAACGTAAAGATCAGCAAGCCTTTTCTGAAACTCAATGCCGCCAATGGCAATACCAGCCATAATAGCCACGGCCCTTTTTCATCCCACTGTTCAAGATATAAATTTTTTTCGTCATCTGATTGGACGGTCGGACGCTCCATTGCTGCCAACAAGGTTTCGATATCGTTGTCATCATTGGTGATAGTTCGATAAGTGCCCTTTCCAAAGCGGGCCAATGTCGCTAAAGTCTCGGTATTCAATTTAGGTACTACGATGTTGCCTTGATGATCTTTTAAAAATCCACCTTCGGCGGATTTAACCGGTGCCCCTTCCGGTGTTCCGACACCCAGTACCGACAAACGATAGTTGCCGATCAGTGTTTCCGCCTGCCGGACGGCATCGCCTTCTATTCCGTCGCTGATCAGCAAAATTTCGCCTTGTTGCAAACCGGCCTGTTGGAGTAATCCGATTGCTAAACGTAGCCCTGCTAGAGTATTACTGCCTTGGGAGGGCATGATATCGGTTTTTAAGGCATTCAATTGATTGGCGATTGTTTCGTTGTCTTCGGTCAATGGAGTTACGGTAAAGGCGTCGCCGGCATAAACCAATAGAGCGGTTTGTCCATCTTTGCGTTGCTTGAGAATATCGGCGATTTTATAGCGGGTTCGAATGAGGCGACTGGGTTTAATATCGGTGGCGTCCATCGAGCGGGATAAGTCCAGCGTAATCACCAGCGCTGAAGCATTTCTAAATACTGGCGCAGGGAGTCGTTCCCAGGTCGGTCCAGCTAAGGCGATAATGCTCAAGATTGAGGCCGCGAATGCAGTGGAGAGAGGCCAGCGGCTCCGCTGAACGTTCCTGTCCTCCAGAATGAAAGGGAGTAATTCGGCGTCGCAAACCTCGTTCCAGTTGCCGCGCCCTAGCCTGTTTCTCAGCAGCAAAACAAATAATGCCAACGCCGGTAATAGGGTTAGTAACCAGAGGGGTCTGATAAAATGAAAGTCCGCAAGAGTCATGTTTGCCTCAAACGATTGAACCCAATTACAGCGGCTGCAAACAGAGACAAGGCTAAAGGCCAAGCATACAGTTCTCGACGGGGACGAAAATATTGTTTGTCTTTTTCCACCGGTTCCAGTTCGTCCAATAACTGGTAGATCTTGTCCAGTTCCTGGGTATTTCGGGCGCGAAAATATAGGCCGCCTGTTTTTTCGGCGATAGCGGTCAGAGTGCGTTCGTCGAGATCGCGGGAAGGGTTGATTTTACGTGTGCCAAAAAAGCTGCGAATGATCATTTCATCGGCCCCGATACCGATGGTGTAGATTTTCAATTGGTTTTCAGCGGCTAGTTCCGCCGCTTGCAAAGGGGAAACTTCGCCGGCAGTATTGGCGCCGTCGGTCAGCAATATCAACACCCGACTGTCGGTCTGTTGGTTTTTCAGGCGTTTTACCGCTAAGCCGATAGCGTCGCCGATCGAAGTGGCCGGCTCTTCGTCGGTAATGCCGATAAAAGCCTCGTTAAGCAAAGTGACAACGGTTTTTCGATCGAAAGTCAGCGGAGTTTGTAAATAAGCGGTAGTGCCGAACAGGATCAAACCGATGCGGTCGCCGACCCGGCGTTCGATAAAGGCCCCGGCTACTTGTTTGGTGGCGGTCAACCGGTCCACACGTTGCTTGCCGATCACAAAATCCTGCTCTTCCATACTGCCGGATACATCTACTGCCAGCATCAAATCGCGACCGCTGACGGCCTGTTCGATCGGATTACCTAACCATTGGGGTCGACAACCGGCCAGCACCAGAAGAACCCAGCCGACAGCAGCCAATAGCAATGGCCATCGTTGGGTGTGCGAGACGGTTTTAGCTTCGGCGCTGCCGAAATCGTCTAAAAACGGGACTTTTAATGCGGCTTGTTCCATCGGTGTTTGCTCCGGAAACAGCCATCGAACCAGCAGCGGCAACGGTAAAAACAGAAGCATCCAGGGCCAATAAAAATGAATCATGTTTTTTGGCCTCGCAACCACTGTTCACACAAGCCGATCAAAGCTTGTATGTCGATTTCTCCAGAAGTTTTTTTGCGATAATGGGCATCGGCCAGACAACGTCCGATACCCTGGCTGAAAGGCGTTCCTTTAATCGATCGATCCAGGTATCGAAGCCAAGCGTCTCCCGTCAGGCCGGCACATTGTTGCCGTGGAGCAATGCTAATGGCGACCCGGCGCAATAGGGCCGACAACTGCTGTAATTTTTTTGCGTCATCGGTTTGTTGATCTTGCTTGATAACCGCCAGCAGCTTTTTGGCGCTTTTAACGGCGGTTTTTTTCGTTATTTTCCGATAGAGCCGCCATAACATGAAAAAAATCAGCGGAACTAAGAGCAGTAATAGCCACCAACCGACGGCCGGCGGCCACCAGCTGATGGCCTCCGGTAAATGAATATCTCGTAAAGGCAGAGATTGCGGCATTATCTTAACGGCTCCAGCGGGTCGTCTGCGGTACTGCATTGCAGAAGGGTGATGCCAAGCTTTCGGCTTAATTGCCGGAGATGATGCAATTGCCGCTCGAAACGCTGATGATAAACGATCAGACGTTGCCTATCTCCGCTATCGATTACTATATCCCTGACCCGGTCGGTAAAGCGGTAGCGGCCCTTTGTCGGCAAGCGGCTTTCCAATGGATCGAAGACATGGATCAGCACGACGTCGCAGTGTTTGGCCAGTTTCGACAAATGAATTTCCGTTTTGTCGTTCAACCCCCTAAAATCACTAATCATATATACCCGGCTGCCCGGTTTCGCATGCTGAACCAGACGCGCCAGTACATGTTCTAGCGTCATTTCCATACCGAGGGCAAAATCCGGTTTAACCAGCGCGTTAAAAAAGCGTAAAACACCGTGTTTGCCGTTTTGCGGTTTCAACTCGAGGCAGGCTTTGTCGGAAAAGATTTGACCGCCGATGCGGTCGCCATGCTGCTGTGCCGCCCAGGCTAGCAATGCCGCCAATTTGGCGGCTTGAACCGATTTGAATACGCCGCGGGTCGCGAAAGCCATAGTCGGTCGATAATCGACGGAAATAAAGATGGGTCTTTCTCTTTCCTCGCGAAAAATTTTGGTATGCGGCTTGTCCGTTCTTGCCGTTACTCGCCAATCTATCGAGCGGACGTCGTCGCCGGGTTGGTAAAGGCGGGCTTCATCGAATTCCATTCCGCGACCTTTGAAACGGGAAAGATAACCACCGCTTTGCCCCGAATGAATCCGATCATGATGCAAGTTCAGGGTGGAAGCGGGCCTGGCAAGATCAACCAGGGTTTTTAGCTTGACTGCGACTAATTCGTTTGCTGTATTTTGTCTCATCGCAATAGTAGAGAAAAACTTTCTTTTAGACCGTTGTTTGCCGAAATCGTCAGTAGCACGTTTAATTTGATATCGTTAATTAAGGCACGGCAACTCGGGTTATTAATTCTTCGATAAAACGGTCGCTGGTGATGCCTTCCGCTTCCGCTTCGTACGACAGAATCAGGCGATGTCGCATGACATCGAAAGCCATATCCTGTATATCTTCCGGCGCAACGAAATCGCGTTGTTGCAGCCAGGCTTTGGCCCGGGCACAACGGTCCAGCGCGATGCTGGCGCGCGGGCTGGCTCCGTATTGCAGCCAGGATGACAGGTCTTCACCATAAGCGCCGGGGTTTCGTGTTGCCAGGACCAGTTGCAAAAGGTACTGTTCCAGACTATCGGCCATATGGATGTCGAGCACTTCTCGGCGGGCAACGAATATGGCTTGCTGGCTTATTCTCTCATCTGTGCTCGATTGTTGGTTCAAGTCGCCTTTGGCCTCGGATCTGGCCAAGCGTAAAATGTCTTTTTCATGTTCGGCGTGAGGGTAGTCGATCTTGACATGCAGCAGGAAACGGTCGAGCTGTGCTTCCGGCAGCGGATAGGTACCTTCCTGCTCGATTGGGTTTTGCGTCGCCATGACCATAAATAATTTCGGCAGCGGATAAGTGGCTCCGCCAACCGTGATCTGTCTTTCAGCCATGGCTTCCAGAAGTGCCGCCTGCACTTTTGCTGGTGAACGGTTGATTTCATCAGCCAAAATCAGGTTATGAAAGAGCGGTCCTTTTTGAAATTCAAAGTTACCTTGCTGAGGTCGGTAGATTTCAGTACCGGTCAAATCCGCCGGCAACAAATCCGGAGTAAACTGAACACGGTGGAAATCGGCTTCGATACCTTTGCTTAGCACGTTAATAGCGCGGGTTTTAGCCAATCCGGGAGCGCCTTCGACCAGCATGTGACCGTCTGCCAGTAACGCAATCAGCATACGTTCGACCAGAATATCCTGACCGATGATTTGTTGTTTGATTGTCGTTTTAAGTTGTTGCAGGGCTAGTTGTGAATTACTCAGACTTGTCTCAGCCATATTTTGCTGTTTCCGTTAAAATGTTCAATCCAATTGTAAAATATGCGTTCGGGGTATAAAAAACTTTTCCTTGCTCTAGCTTCGTGAATCAAGTGGTGATTTTCACGGTAAGGGCATAAGGTATTATGACTCTAAACGATATTTGAATGACTTATCATTAGATTTGAAAAGAGTCGCTTAATATTTTCTACAATAATTGTTCGGGATAAGCCGATGACCAAAAAAGACCAGTAACGGTGAATGCGACGAAAAAAGACCGTTAAAGTTCCCATTTTCATACGGTTAGCATGCCGCCAATCGCTATGCTTCGTCAATCAGCAAATAATACCTGATTATTGAAGTTGAATCAGACCGATTCAAGATATTTTATCGAACCATTGATTAACTGTTCTTTATGAAACCCTATAAAATCGCCCCTGTGGCCAGTAAAGAATTACCGACCGGGACCCCTTTCATTGTCGTTAACGAAGCAGCCGAACGCTTTAGTTATTATGGTATGCGCGCTATCCTCGTCATTTTTATGACCCAATATTTGATGGGGAGCGACGGCCGGCTCGATTTGATGTCCGAAAACGAAGCGCAAGGCTATTTTCATTTATTCGTTTCGGCCGTATATTTCATGCCGGTGCTGGGAGCTCTTCTGGCCGACGGGCTTTTAGGCAAATATCGCACGATATTGTTCTTATCCCTGTTTTATTGTTTCGGCCATTTTGCCTTAGCGGTTGACGATACCCGGACCGGGTTGTTGGTCGGACAAAGCCTGATTGCGTTAGGTGCCGGGGGCATCAAACCTTGCGTGTCGTCGCATTTGGGTGACCAATTCGGGGTTTCCAATCGGCATTTGCTTAGCAAGGTATTCGGCTGGTTTTATTTCGCCATTAATCTCGGTGCTTTTTCGGCGATGTTGATTATCCCCTGGTTGCTAGAGCGCTACGGTTCGTCGGTGGCTTTCGCCATTCCCGGTCTGCTGATGCTGCTGGCGACAATCGTGTTTTGGAGCGGTCGCTACCGGTTTGTTCATATTCCGCCGGCCGGTATGGATTTTGTCAAGGAGAGCCTGAGCCGTACAGGTTTGGATACCTTAAAAAAACTGGCTTCGATTTATATTTTCATTGCTGTGTTCTGGGCTTTGTTCGAGCAGATCGGCTCATCCTGGGTGTTGCAGGCACAAAAAATGGACCGCATGATCGGCGAATTGGAGCTGCTGCCGTCACAGATTCAGGCGGCCAACCCTTTGCTGATTATGTTGCTGGTGCCGTTTTTTGCTTATCTGGTTTATCCGGCGCTGAATAAAATAACGGCGTTGACCGAGTTGAAAAAAATGGCTATCGGCCTGTTTATCACGGTTATCGCATTCGCTATCGCCGCGGTTATCCAAACGAACTTGGATCGCGGTGTTGCCGTTCATATCGCTTGGCAATTGCTGGCCTATCTCTTATTGACTGCGGCGGAAGTGATGGTTTCCATTACCTGTTTGGAATTTTCGTATACTCAGGCGCCGAAAGCGATGAAATCCTTCATCATGGCGTTTTACTTTTTATCGATAGCTATCGGCAATTTGTTTACCAGTGCGGTCAACTTTTTTATTCAAAACGACGACGGCAGCAGCAAACTGGCGGGCGCTGATTATTTTTGGTTTTTCAGCATGATCATGTTAATCACAGCCTGCCTTTTCATATGGGTCATTCGCTACTACACTGAACAAACCTATTTACATGATGAATTGGCTGAATAATAGTAATAGCCTCAAACTCTCAATAAAGGGTATGAAATGAAAAAAATTGTTTTGATCGTTGCTGCACTTTTTT
Source organism: Methylococcaceae bacterium (assembly GCA_050304855.1). Classification (GTDB taxonomy): domain Bacteria; phylum Pseudomonadota; class Gammaproteobacteria; order Methylococcales; family Methylomonadaceae; genus Methylomarinum. The sequence goes on along the minus strand of JBNLEI010000314.1, from coordinate 1,243 downwards.
CCACCCAGTGTCTTGCCGGGGTTTTTAAATGTACTGATGCGTCCGGTAACACCAGTTATCAATCTCAACCTTGCGCTGAAGAAAAGCAGGCATTTGAAATGAATGTCAAAACGGGTTCTGCTGTCGATTTGAATCAACAACAGAAACAAGAGGAGCTAGCCGAAGAGGAAAAAAGACGGCTCAAGCAGGAAGCGCAGCAACGCCTATTAGAAAAAGAACAACGTAAAAAGGATACGTTGACGGAGAGTGCGATTACGCAAGCATTAATCAATAGTAATCCGAAGCAATATTCGGCATTTGCGATACCGCCTTATGATCCGGATAAATTGCCGGCTATAGTCAAACAGTTTGAAAACCGTTTACCAGAAATAGAGAAATTCCGTCGTTTGGCCGCCCAAAAAGCATTGGCGACCGGCGAGTGTCAACGTGTCGAGGCCGACGAGTTGAATCTGAAAAGCCAGGAAGATTCCTTGGTGTTTCTGGTCGACTGCAGCAGCGGCAAAAGTTTTTATTTCAACGAAACCGAACTGGCGGATCAATGACGACGAAAACCCTTTTTATTACCGGCTGTTCCAGCGGTATCGGCTATGTTACGGCAAATGAAGTCAGAAAACGCGGCCATCGGGTGATTTGTTCGGCGCGAAAACAGAATGATGTAGAGCGCCTTCGTAATGAAGGTTTTGAGACGTTGCGGCTGGATCTGGCCGATTCAGCCAGTATTCAACAAAGCGTCGAAGAATTATTAAAACTGAGCGAAGGAAAAATAGATGCGGTGTTTCATAACGGCGCTTACGGCCAACCCGGGGCGGTGGAGGATTTGAGTCGCGAAGTTTTGAGAGAACAGTTCGAAACCAACTTCTTTGGTACTCACGAATTGACCAACCTGTTGATCCCTCATATGCGTCTGCAAGGGCATGGACGAATTATTTATAACAGTTCTATTCTTGGTTTTGTGGCAATGCGTTACCGCGGCGCCTATAATGCCAGCAAATTTGCGTTGGAAGGTTTGGCCGATACGTTGCGAATCGAATTGTATGGAAGCAATATCGATATCGTGTTGATCGAACCTGGCCCGATCGAAAGCAATTTCCGTAAAAATGCTTTCGCTATGTACAAAAGGAATATTGATCCGGAAACCAGTTTCCACAAAGAAACTTATCAAGCTATGGAAGCGCGTTTGCAAAAAGAGGGTCCGGCTGCTCCATTCACCTTACCGGCGGCAGCGGTTGCCGAAAAAGTCATC
>JBNLEI010000313.1:0-27272 GCA_050304855.1 Methylococcaceae bacterium | reverse complement strand
ATTTCCACAGCTTCAGCCGCCTCCCTCCAGGGTCCGATTTCCAAGGCGGTCAACGTTTCTGATTTTCTCGCAAGGCTGCCGGCCACCAGCTGAGTCTGCTTTATATGCCAGCGGATCCGTTGATCCAACGAAGCCTGGCTCAACTCTAATGCGTCGTCCATAGCACGATCGATTTCGACGTTAAACCAGCTATCTATCCCCTGATGCAAAAACTGCATCGAGAAATAAAACACAATCGCAGCCGGCGTCAATGCTTGCAATACAAACAGCATCAACATCCGCGTGGTAAGACTGGAACCGGCTTCTTTCTTTTTTAACTGACGCGCCAGCGAATATAGATTGATCCCAATCAACCCGAACAGAATAATCGAACCAAGCGTATTGATCAGCAACAGCCAGGAATACATTTCGCTCAACTGAGACGACTCCTGCGTCGCAGAGCTCATCAATTGTAGCGACAATAAAATCAGGCCCAACAAAACCAGGACCGAGGCGCTAACAGGGAGTTTTATTTTTGCGGATGCCATATAAACCAATCACTGGACAGAGACCATTGCGGATCGAAATAAGATTCAGGACGCAAAGGTATCGGTAAAAATTCACGGTCGAACTGCATTTTGACGGCTAGCTGATCATGTTTGCTCAACTGGCCGATTTCCGGCAATTCCAATTCCCTGATTGTCGCCATATATCTTAAGGCGGCGTTTAACGACGCAAATCTTTCAACCTGTTCGTTCGATAAATTTCTGACCGAATATTGGTTTAACAACGCTTGATATTGAATGACGAAAGGAATGCGCTTTTCAACAACCGTCTCATTCCAAAACAACCTCGACTTCTGAGCTTTGACGATAAACAACCAGGACAACGGCACCCCTTTATAAATCGCTTCTTTTGCTGTAGGACTAAGCAGATACTCAAAACGGACGTTGACTATGTAACTTGGCGGCTCTTCTCTAACGGTGACGGATTCGACTCTGGCACCGAAACCGCTGGCCGCCAAACAACTCGAAAACAGGATCGACAGCCACAACCCGCTGTATTTAAAAAACCTTACGCAGCCTGGCATAGTAAAACCCGTCCATCTGTGCAGTACCGGTCAGAATTTGTCTGCCGAACGGTCTGGCCTGTCCCCACGTCGCATCGATAACCACTTCCTCCGCATCGTCGTGTTGCTGCAAAAAGGACTCGATCTGCCATTCATTTTCCTGCTTCAATACCGAGCAAGTAGCATACAAAAGCACACCTCCCGGACGCAACAATGTCCATGCCGCATTCAGAATTTTATTCTGCAATTTCTGCAGTTCGGCTATATCGGACTCGCGCCGTAACAATTTAATGTCAGGATGGCGCCTGATGACGCCCAATGCGGAGCAAGGCGCATCCAGTAAAATCCGATCGAACTGCCGCTTCACCGCCCAGGTTTCCGGATCAGAGGCATCGGCAACCAAGGTCTCGGCCTGCAATTGTAATCTGTCGAGATTTTCCCTGACTTTCTTCATCCGGACTTCATCAATATCCACCGCGAGACACCTTTCTACCTTTGGTTGACGTTCCAAAATAGCCGCTGTTTTACCGCCGGGTGCAGCGCACAGATCCAAGACTGAGTGACCGGGCTGAACATTCAGCAACTCGGCCGCCAATTGCGCAGCGGTATCCTGTACCGATACCTTGCCCTCGGCGAATCCCGGCAGACTTCCAATATCGACAGGCTGATCCAACACAATGGCGGTAGAACAGAAATCGAGGGCTTCGGCCGGCATATCCTTTGAAGACAATTCATTCAGATAATCTTCTCGGCTACCTTGTCTCAGGTTGACTCTCAACACCATCGGCGCGGGTTGATCATTGGCGGTCACAAGGTCATCGACGTGCTCCGGCCAACACTGTTCGAACAGCGCATACATCCATTGAGGGTGGGAGCAGCGCGCCATCTTGTCATTATCGGCCGACTGTAATAGCGTCGTTTGTTCGCGGATGAAACGTCTCAGTACGCCGTTGACCAGCGATTTTGCCCAAGACTTTTTACCGGCAGCGGCAACGGTTTCGGAAACCGCGGCGTGAGGCTTTACCCGCATGTACTGCAGTTGGTAAAGGCCTAGCAGCAATAGCAGTCGAATATCTAAATCCTTAGTTCTGAGCGGTTTCTCCAATAATTGCTGCAACATAAAGTCGAGTCGGTAATACTCTCTGCAAACGCCGTAACATAAAGCCTGAACGAAAGCTTTGTCTTTATTTTCAGGAATTTTATCGAGCGATGCATCCAATGCCGACGTTAAAGAGCGACCGTCTTTCAAAACCCGCAATAAAACCTGCGCGGCGAAGTTGCGTAGATTCATCAGCCCAGTTTAACGCCGTCCACAGCATGGGCGTTCATAAAAGCTTGAACATCCACTCGCTTGCCGCCAGGTAATTGCACTTCGAGCAGCCTCAGCCAACCTTCGCCGGTTGCCACGTCGACCTGCCTGTCATGACAACTGATCGTACCGACCGGCACTTGAGGATGCCCTCCAATGGCCTTGGCTTTCCAGATCCTTAAAACCTTTTCTTGGTAATGCGTCTGAGCCACTGGCCAGGGATTTAACCCCCGCACCTGCCGGTCCAGCGTCAAAGCAGATTGACTCCAGTCCAGAAATGCTTCGTCTTTACGGAGCTTTTCGGCATAAATCACCAACGATTCATCCTGTTTTTCCGCAATCAACGACCCTTCTTCCAATTGAATCAAGACTTTTTTTAACCCTACTGCTCCCAAAGCAGCTAAGCGATCATGTAAGTCTCCGGAGGTATCTTGATCCGAAATATCACAGTTTTCCTTATGCAACATGTCTCCCGCATCCAGCTTTTTGACGACTTGCATAATGGTGACACCGGTTTGACTGTCACCTGCCATCAACGCGCGTTGAATCGGCGCGGCGCCACGCCAACGCGGCAACAACGAACCGTGCACATTGATGCAACCGAATTTTGGCGCGTCCAGCACCGCCTGAGGCAAAATAATGCCATAAGCAACCACCACCATTAAGTCCGCGGCAAACGATTGCAATTTCTGCAACTCTTCTTCAGATTTCAAAGTTTCCGGTTGAACAACCGGAATTCCGGCTTTTTCGGCCAATTGCTTGACCGGACTGGGGGTTAGTTTACGTCCCCTTCCTGCAGGACGGTCGGGCTGAGTATACACCGCACACACTTGATGTTCGGAGTCGATCAGCATCTGCAAAGTCGGCACCGCAAAATCCGGCGTGCCGGCAAAAATTATTTTCATTTCGATCCTTGTTATTGGCGCTGCGTCTTATGGATTTTTTCGAGTTTGGTCTGAATCCGTTTTCTTTTCAGCGACGACAAGTAATCGACAAACAACTTGCCTTCCAAATGATCCATCTCGTGTTGAATACACACCGCCAACAAATCTTTCGCTTCGATTTCATAGCTTTCGCCGTCCCGGTTCAAAGCCTTGACTTTGATATGCTCGGCCCGCTTAACTTTTTCATAAAAGCCGGGTACCGAAAGGCAACCTTCTTCGGATTCCTCTTCGCCGTCTTTTTCGGTAATTTCAGGGTTGATCAGATACAAAGGCTGGTTTTTCTCCTCACTAACATCGATCACTATGACCCGTTTATGGACATTGACCTGAGTTGCGGCCAAGCCGACGCCCTTGGCTTCGTACATGGTTTCCAGCATATCATCGACCAATGTTCTGATCTTTTCGTCTACTTTTTCTACCGGCTCCGCTTTCGTTCTCAATCGTTTATCGGGAAATTCTAGGATATTCAGAATACTCACCCAACACTACTCCACTTTTAAATCTTTCAATACTGGAATTCTATCTGAATTCATCTAAACTTTGAATTCAGACAAAACCGAACCCAATAAAGTTTCAGGAACAATCTATGGCTTTTCGAGCAATTTTCGGGGCACTAATCCCATTGTTATTCAGTATCGCAGTGAATGCCGACACGCTGAAAATCAACCCCGCCCATCCGGACCAATACACCGTCGTCAAAGGCGACACTCTGTGGGATATTTCCGGAAAATTTTTGCAAAACCCCTGGCAATGGCCAAAGTTATGGGAGCATAACCGACAGATTAAAAATCCGCATTTAATCTATCCGGGCGACACTGTTTATTTTTCGTACGTCGATGGCAAACCGCGTTTGAGCCTGTCCCGGAATATCAAGCTTAGTCCCGATATTAGAGAAAAGTCACTCGATGACGCCATTAAATTGATCCCCTCAAATGCGATATCCCAATTTCTGACATCGCCCAAAGTGGTCAACGAAAATGATCTGGCCAATTCCCCTTATGTCATCGATTTTGCCGGGGAACACCTGATTGCCGGAGCCGGAGATAGAGTTTATGTGCGTTCTATTAAAAATCCGGAGAGTCTTAACTATACAATTTATCGCCAAGGCGCTCCCTATATCAGGCCTTCCAGCGGCGAAATTTTGGGATATGAAGCCGTCTATGTCGCCGATACCACTTTGCAAACCGCAGGCGATCCCGCCACGCTGTCAATTAATAAATCTGATAGCGAAATCCGTATCGGAGACCGCCTGATGGTTAGCGCCGCCGGCGAATTAGCACTGGATTATTTTCCTCATCCGCCTCAAACTGAAATTAGCGGCAGTATTATTAGCGTCCTCAACGGCGTTTCGCAGATCGGGCAACATAATATTGTTGTGATAGACCGTGGCACCGAGGATGGTATCGAAACGGGACATGTCTTTGACATTTACCGGCGAGGAAGAACAGTCGCCGACCAATACCATGACCAGGAAGAAACCACTGAAGTCAAACTTCCTGACGAAATTGCCGGTGTATTGATGGTTTTTCGTCCATTCGAAAAAGTCAGTTACGCCTTAGTGATGGAAGCCACATCGGCTATTCATGTGCTCGATATTGTAAAAACACCGTGATAGGCGGGAACTTCGGATGAAGTCTGTTAATCTACAGGCTTCATCCGCATCAACCTCATACTATATCCCGCGCCATTGAACATTTCCCCGTCCCTCCCAAATAAACAAATCAAATATATGCTGGCCCTGCTGCGCACATCTGGCATGGGCGGCAAAACGATCCGACATATTCTCCAATATCTTGAGCCGGAACAGGTTTTTTCATCACCGCATAGTAACCTGTCTGCTTTGGGACTAAAAGAAAACGTCATTAATGCTTTAAAAAACCCCGATTGGTCTCAAATCGAACGGGATTTAGCTTGGCTTGAAATCGACGGCAACTGCGCGTTAACTTTCGATGACCCAAGTTATCCTTCGTTACTGAAAGAAATCGATTCTCCGCCCCCCGTCCTTTTCGTTCGTGGTAACATCGAGTCATTGTCACAACCCCAAATAGCAGTCGTCGGCAGCCGTAATCCGTCTGCTCAAGGCATACAAACCGCTATGGACTTTGCTGAGACCTTGGCAAATATGGGCTTCACGATTACTAGCGGATTGGCACTAGGTATTGATGCCGCGAGCCACCAAGGTGCCTTGAAGGCAACCGGACATACGGTAGCGGTGGCCGGTACCGGTCCTGACCGGGTTTATCCTGCCCGACACAAGGAACTGGCTGGTGAAATCATTAAAAAAGGCGCCATCCTATCTGAATTCCCTCCCGGTACCGCAGCTCAAGCCAATCATTTTCCGCGCAGAAATCGTATTATCAGCGGTTTGTGTATCGGATTATTGGTGGTCGAAGCCGCCCGCCGAAGCGGTTCTCTGATCACTGCGCGTTTAGCGCTGGAACAAAACCGAGAAGTTTTTGCGATTCCCGGGTCCATCCATAATCCGTTGGCGAGAGGATGCAATGCCCTAATCCGGGAAGGTGCCAAACTGGTCGAAACCACTGACGATATTCTGGAAGAATTAGGTCTATACAATCAACAACATAAAGATGTGGCGCAGGAAAAAACACAATCAGGGCTTGACCAGGAACAACAAAATCTATTGAAATTGATACCGTTCAGCCCCACAACTGTAGATTATCTGGTTCGGGAAAGCGGCCTCAGCGTTGAAATTATTTCATCGATACTGCTGGTTCTCGAACTGCAAGGTTATATAGTTTCGGCAGCAGGCGGAAGCTACCTTCGAATTAAATAAACAGCCAAAATGAAAGAAGACATGTTTGATGTATTGATCTATTTGTTTGAAAACTATCTCGACAACGAGATCGAGATGTTCGGCGATGCCGATGCCATCGCCAGCGAATTGATCGATGCAGGCTTTGAACAACCCGAAGTCAGCAAAGCTTTCGACTGGTTGGAGTCTCTGACGGAAGAGAGCACTATTACCCCGACCGTATCATCGGCTTTCCGCATCTTCAGTGAACAAGAAAAAGTCGTCTTGGATCTTGAGTGCAGAGACTTTTTAATGTTTTTGGAACACAGCAAAATCTTAACGCCGACCACCCGCGAAATCGTCATAGATCGGGCCATTGCGCTAAAAAACGAAAATATCACGCTGGAAAAGTTGAAATGGCTGGTGCTAATGGTTCTTTTGAGCCAACCGGGCGACGCAGTGGCTTTCTCCCGCATGGAAGACATCGTCTACGACTTGTCACCCGTATCACTGCACTAATTCCTCCTTTTTTCACCCATCATGAGTAAAAATTTAGTTATTGTAGAGTCGCCTGCCAAATGTAAAACCATCGAAAAGTATCTGGGAAAAGATTTTCAGGTACTCGCCTCTTACGGCCATGTCAGGGATCTGATTCCCAAAGAAGGCGCGGTAGACCCCAACCATAACTTCGCGATGAAATATCAGGTTATCGAGCGTAACTTACGTCATCTGCAGGAAATCGGCAAAGCTATGAAGCAGGCCGAGACCCTCTATTTGGCGACCGACCCGGATCGGGAGGGAGAAGCCATTTCCTGGCATGTCTTCGAGCATTTGAAAGAAAAAAAATTGCTCAAAGACAAAACGGTGCATCGAGTGGTTTTTCACGAAATCACCAAGAAAGCGGTGACCGAAGCCATCGAACACCCTACCGAACTATCCACTACCTTGATTAACGCGCAACAGGCCCGCCGCGCGCTCGACTATCTGGTCGGTTTCAACCTGTCGCCGCTTTTGTGGAAAAAGATCCGCCGTGGCTTGTCCGCCGGAAGAGTACAAAGCCCCGCCCTGCGCATGATTGTGGAGCGGGAACTTGAGATCGAAGCCTTTAAAACCAGAGAGTATTGGACACATACGGCCGACGTCAGCGCGCAAGGACAACCTTTCAAAGCCAAACTAACGCATTTTAACGGCGAAAAGCTCAGCCAATTCAGTATCACCGACGAGACACGGGCCAACGAAGTCAAACAGGCACTGCTGAACGCCGCCGACGGCAAGCTGATCGTCGCTAAACTTGAAAAAAAACAACGCAAGCGTAACCCTGCCGCACCATTCATCACTTCGACCTTGCAACAGGAAGCTGCCAGGAAACTCGGTTTTACCACCAAACGTACTATGATGGTGGCGCAGCAATTGTATGAAGGCATCGATCTGGGCGGAGAAACGGTGGGCCTGATCACTTATATGCGTACCGACTCGGTCAATCTGGCGGAAGAAGCCATCAGTGAAATTCGAGAATTGATTTCCGAAAAATACGGCGCCGAGAACGTTCCCAAAGCCCCACGTTCCTTTAAAACCAAGTCCAAAAACGCGCAGGAAGCCCACGAAGCGATCCGTCCGACTTCAGCCCGGCGTCTCCCGGATCAGGTAAAAGACCGATTGACGATCGAACAACACAAACTTTATGAATTAATCTGGAAACGCACCATCGCCTGTCAGATGATTCACGCCACCCTAAATCTAGTTGCGGTTGATTTAAACTGCGGCGGCGATGAAAACGTGTTCCGTGCGACCGGATCGACCATTGCCATCCCCGGTTTTATGGCCGTCTACTTGGAAGGATTGGACGATGGCAAGGAAGGTGACGACAAAGAAAGTTTCCTGCCGCCAATGGAAGAAGGTCGCCCGGTCGATTTAGTCGACATCGCCGCCACCCAGCATTTTACCGAACCTCCGCCACGTTATAGTGAAGCCAGCCTGGTTAAAGCCCTGGAGGAACATGGCATCGGCCGGCCATCCACTTATGCTAGCATCATTTCGACACTCCAAAACCGCGATTACGTCGTGGTCGAGAACAAACGCTTTCATCCGACCGACGTCGGTCGCATTGTTAACAAATTCCTGACCGACCATTTTACCAAATATGTCGACTACGGTTTCACCGCCGATCTGGAAGACGATCTGGATGCCGTGGCTCGTGGCGAGAAAGACTGGATTCCGTTAATGAACGCCTTTTGGCAACCATTTATCAAACTGATCTCGGAGAAAGAAGAAAGCGTTCAACGCAAAGACGTCACTCAGGAAGTGATCGACGAGAAATGCCCCGAATGCGGCAGCCAATTATCGATCCGGCTGGGACGCAACGGACGTTTCATCGGCTGCACTAATTACCCGGATTGTTCATATACCCGCAACCTCAACGACGACAATACTCAAGCAGCCGCTCCCGAAGTCGTCGAAGGTCGCACCTGCCCTAAATGTAGCTCTCAACTGGTTATCAAAACCGGCCGCTACGGTAAGTTTATCGGTTGCAGCAATTATCCAACCTGTAAACATATTGAACCGCTGGAGAAACCGCTGGATACCGGCGTTGATTGTCCTCAGTGCAATAAAGGCACAATTCTCAAACGAAAATCGCGTTCCGGCAAGATTTTTTACTCCTGCTCAGAATACCCGAAATGCGACTACGCTTTATGGAGTGCGCCAATCAAGGAAAGCTGCCCGGACTGTAACTGGCCTATTCTGACCCTCAAAACCACCAAACGCAAAGGTACCGAGAAGGTCTGTCCGCAAAAAGAATGCAAATACGCAACGCCTTACGAAGGCGATCCCGAAGACGTGAATGGGCCGACGGAATCGGCTTAATCTATCGATAATTCAACAATAAAAGGTCGTTATCGATAGAAACAAACGGCCTTTCTGTTGATTTTGCCGACACTTTACGGAGTAAATACCCACGGATAGAGCGCGGCCTCTTGATTTTCAGGGCTGTTAATACAGACAGCGGCGCTCAATCCTTCTCCTAACTCAACTCCAAGCAAACTCCACTGCTCGGGGTCCCCGTATTCTTGCGGGATCGCCAACAGCCTGAGCTGCGCATCTTCGGCAATGACGACTTTGTTTAGCCCTAACGCGATACCGCGCCCCGTTGCCTTAACGAATGCCTCCTTGGCCGTCCAAAAACGGAAAAACGCAGCCGCCTGTTGTTCTTTAGGCAAAGCTAACCAATATCGCAGCTCCGATTCGGCGAAACACTTACGCGCAATACCGCTCAGTCCGGAACGCCATCTGATCGTCTCTACATCAACACCCAACTGCCGTCCTGTCGTAACAGCCAGCAACAATTCGTCTTTTGAATGCGAAAGGTTGAAATTCAACTCCGGATAATCGGGCAAATAGGGTTTACCGTGCTCGGTTTTGGCCAACACAATCGTTCGAGCATCCTGCCCGGAATATTCCGCCAACTTCAATCGCAACCGGGCACGGACTTCCAAATAACGTTCGCGAACGAGCGGTCTGTGCATGGCATCTGCGGTCAATCGTTCTTCCCTGTCCAATAAATCGTAATAGAAATCGCTTCGCCGCCCGTCATGACCTAAAGTACCATGCCAAAGCTCGATAACCCCTTGACAAAGCATGCGTCCGTGCTCGCTTAACGTATTAAGGCCAAGCCCTCGCCACGAGGGTCGCTGGCTGCCGACAAATTTTCCGTTTCTTTTCGATATTGAACGCCTTGCATGTTTCCGTAACGATAGCGGATTTCTTTAACAGAGTGCCCCCTTGTAGACAATGCAGCAATTTCTTCCTCGGTCAACGCGCCTTTTTCGTATTGGACGGCATCGGGAATATACTGATGGTGGAAACGCGGAACGTTGACCCATGACTCGGGACCGCCGCCTTCGGCGAAATCCAGCACCGCTAACAACAACATCGAAATAATGCGGCTACCGCCAGGTGTTCCAAGCACAGCGATTCGGTTTTCGTCCTCGAGAAAAGTCGGCGTCATGCTCGACAACATTCGTTTGCCCGGCTCTATCGCGTTAGCCACGCCTCCAACCAGACCATAACCGTTCATGGCACCTGACTTGCTGACGAAATCATCCATCTCATCGTTCAGCAGCACCCCGGTACCTTCGGCCATAACCGCAGCTCCGAAGGGAAAATTAACACTCAATGTCGCCGCTACGCGGTTCCCGTCTTTGTCTATGATAGAAAAATGCGTCGTGTGGCGCCCGCCTTCGTCGTCTTGCATTTCGCCGGCCAGAAAATGGCTCGGTAACGCCCGGTCAATGCGGATCGAACGTCTTAAGCCCGCGGCGTAATCAAGACTCAACAGGCGCTCGGTGGGAATATCGACAAAGTCGGCGTCTCCCAGATACATGGCTCGGTCATGGTAAGCTCTGCGCATCGCTTCGCTGATTAAATGAATGCGGCTCCCTCTATCCATTTCAGTCAATGAGTAAGCGGATAAAATATTCAACGCCTGCAACAGGACGATACCGCCTGATGAAGGGGGAGGAGCACTGGTAATACGAATCCCCCGATAGCTGCCACTAACCGGCGCTCTTTCGACGACGCGGTACTGGTCCAGATCATGTTGGGACCAAATGCCATTACCTTTTCTTACCGCGGCCAAGAGCTTCTCGGCTACGGCCCCCGAATAAAACCCTTCTCGGCCAGACTCCGCCAATCGCGCCAGCGTATTTGCTAAATCAGGTTGACGTAGAATCGATCCCGGTTTCGGGATGCGGCCGTCCTTCAACAACACGGCTGCCGCAGCGGGATTCTTAATCAATTCCGTCAATCGGAACGCTAGTAATTTTCGGTGACGTTCACCGATTGCAAAACCCTGTCGAGCATAGCGAATCGCCGGCTGCAACACTTCGTGCAACGGTAATGCGCCGTAATTCTCCGAGATATGTACCAAAGCGGCCGGAAGTCCCGGAATACCCGCAGCTAAAAAACCGTCGCGGGACAACCCTGCAATTACTTCGCCGTCCGCACCCAGATACATGTCCTTATGGGCCGCCAGAGGCGCTTTTTCCCGGCCGTCAATCATCGTCTCGAACCCATCCTCCGCCCGGTGCAATAGCCAAAAGCCACCTCCGCCCAGACCGGAGCCGGCTGGTTCTACTACGGCCAACGCGGCGCTAACCGCAACCGCAGCATCGAAAGCGTTACCTCCTCTTGCAATGATCTCAAAGCCGGCGGACGTCGCCAATGGATGCGCACTGGCAATCGCCGCTTGATCCTCCGACGCCCGCACAAGCGAAATGCTGCACACCAATAGTAGCCAACAGACTCCTAGCGTGCGGTAATTCTGCACTCTCATATCCAATCCGTTTATGATAAAAATTTTCATCTTCACCGATTTACTACCGTAATTCAACCGCGGCACAGTAGAGCCATCGGTTTGATTCGACTTTATGTTTAAATAGAAGAACCGAGAGCGACAGTTTCTGTCCTGACTTCGTCCGCTATAGACTGACCTCATTCAAGGTAACCCGCTATGAAAAATTTCCGCGTTTTCTTCTGCAGACTACCCACTTCACTGCGCTTCGCTATCGCACCGTTGTTGACAATCGTGGTTGGTAAAACTCTCTTCGAAAGACTGGCGTTCGATTTTCCGCAATTGAGCAGCGGTATGACGGATTATTTTGCGGGCATGGGAGGAAACGTTCCCGTTTCGGCCACGTTGCTCGAATCAAAAGCACGAATGCTTTGGATGACAGCAGTATTATTGTATTTTTTCGTCAATGCAGGCTATTTCTCGTTCCTATGGAACACGCTGAAAAAAAACGCGAACGACAATTTAACGCTTCTGTTAGTTATTACAGGCTTAATATCAGCCGTCGAGATTTACTACTTATCAGTTATCACTCCCTCGCAAAGCCCGATCAAAAACATTTTTCACTTTACTTTCGACGCCTTAAGCGCCTCAACGCTGGTAAGCCCCAACAACCTACTGGCCATACAAATCACGTTGAATATAATCAATCTGCTAGCCATTATCGTAGTCCCTTTAACCATCGTCACCTGTTGCGGTATCATCGGTCAATCAAGCGACAATATAAAAGACCTGGAAATCAGATTCAATCAATTGAAAGACCTGATTAAAGGCTCTTCGGCGATCATGATTACCGGCATTATTCATATGCAATTGTGGTTAAGCTGGCCTCTGGGCTTGATGTCGGATTTTGACGAAATCAAGTCGTTAAAAGAAGTCATTCTGACAGTCATTCAATATTGGGGCATATGCTACAGCCTGACCATCGCTGCACTTTATTTGCCGGTGTCATCGCATCTGCGCAATCTGGCTCGAAACCGCTGCAAAGATCTCGATGGCGAAACCGGGCTAGCGAAGCTACCACCCTGGCTTGACGATAATCCGGGAGTCCAATCGGCGAGCGCCAGAATTCCTCAACTTGTTGCCATTCTCGGTCCCATGCTGGTCGGAACCCTTAGCCCGGCTATGACCGACCTTTTTTCATTTTGATAAGTTGTTATCACTAGCGCGCAAGCTTAGTGTAACGTGATTTCGGCTCCTTACCCAACCCGCAATCAATGTTATGATGAGTCCATTTTTTATTGCCATCCGATATTATGAACAAACAATCTTACCGTCTCGGCTTCGTCGGTATCGGACTGATGGGCCGCCCCATGACGCTTCGGCTACTGCAAGCGGGTTTCCATGTCAATGTCTGGAACCGCACGGCTGAAAAACTCGATAGTGTCATCACTGCCGGCGCTCATCCGTGCCCTTCGGTCACAGAGCTGGTCAAGGTTTCCGATATCGTGCTGTTGTGTCTGTCCGATAGCGCCGCCGTCCAATCGGTGGTCGAACATGAGATTCTAAACAACGGCTCTGCTGACAAACTATTGATCGATCTCTCCAGCATAGATCCGGAAACCACACGGCGGCTGGCCTCCAGACTGAGTACCGCCAACGGTATGCGTTGGGTCGATGCCCCGGTATCCGGAGGCACCGTCGGAGCCGAGCAAGGAACACTGGCGATCATGGCCGGTGGCGCTACCAATGACATCGCCGTCGCCCGGGAGATCTTGCAACCGCTGTGCAAACAATTAACTCACATGGGCGAAATCGGCAGCGGCCAAGTCACCAAAATCTGCAATCAAATGATTGTCAGCTGCAATGTCATGGTTATCGCTGAAATGATAGCGCTAGCTAAACGCGCCGGCGTCGATGCAGAGAAAATTCCCCAGGCCCTGGCAGGCGGTTTCGCCGACTCCAAACCGCTTCAAATCGTCGCTCCGGAAATGGCAAGCCATACATTCGAGCCGATCAAATGGCGAGTCAAGACCTTGCTGAAAGACCTAAATATGGCCGTCGATTTATCGGCCGAATACGCCAGTGCGACGCCGATGTCAGCGCTGGCTGCACAACTGATGCAATTGCACGGCGGCCGAGGCTTTCTTGAACACGATCCGGCGACTTTAATCAAACTTTTCGAAGAACACGATGCTGCAATTTAGTGCCAATTTAAGCCTTTTGTTTACCGAGCATGGGCTTGTCGACCGGTTTAAAGCCGCTAAAGATGCCGGCTTTTCGGCCGTGGAAATTCAATTCCCTTATGAGCTGTCGGCCGAACGGATAAAGCGGCAACTGCAACAAAACGGTTTAAAACTGGTTTTATTCAATGTCGATGCCGATACTCTGCTGCAGGGCGGTGAAGGTCTGGCGGCCGTGCCGGAAAAACGATCACAATTCGAAAAAGCCGTTGAGCAGGCAAGGATTTACGCCGAAATTCTTCAGCCGGAAGCGATCAATATATTGCCCGGTCGCTGCTTAACTCTTGATCGTTACGGCGAATACCTGGAGACATTCAAAAACAATCTGCTTTACGCTGCGCATCGCTTTGGAGATATTGGCGTCAAAACGGTTTTTGAGGCGGTCAATATTCACGATATGCCTGCCTTTATCATTAGTAGCGGACAACAAATGCTCGATGTCCTGTCCGAGCTGAACCACCCTGGTCTAGCGATGCAGTACGATCTCTATCACATGCTGATGATGAGGGAAAATTGCAGTGATTTTTTAACCTGTCATTTGGATAAAATCGGGCATATCCAATTCGCCGATTGTCCAGGGCGTAATCAACCGGGGACGGGCAAGAGTGATTTAGAACCATTGTTCCGTATCATCGCCGCCTCCGGTTATCGCGGCTGGACCGGAGCGGAATATCGACCGACCGGCAAAACCGTCGACAGTTTGGATTGGTTTAGCACAGATCGCACCGGCGGAGTATAATCACTCCGAAAACCTTTCCCATCCGAACAGCATACTAGATGAACCGAATCGAATATCTCTTGCACCACGCCAGCCTTATCGTCTCCGATACGCAAAAATCGCTACATTTTTATTCCGATATATTGGGTCTGCAACAGACCGGGCGGCCCGACCTACCGTTTCCCGGCGCTTGGCTGAAAGTCGGCGGCCAACAAATACATCTGCTTGAACTGGAAAACCCCGATCCAGTCAAGGGTCGCCCCAAGCACGGCGGACGCGACCGTCATGTGGCATTAACCGTCAAAGACCTGACTCCGGTCAAACAAGCGCTTGAAAATGCCGGCGTTGAATTCACACTCAGCATTTCAGGACGACAGGCATTGTTCTGCCGCGATCCCGACGGCAATGCCATAGAAATCATTGCCGAAGCCGAATTGGCCAATTTACCGACCGCCTGAAGATAAAGAATATACCGCGACGTCTTGTTTTCTTGCAGAAGAAAGTAAGCAGTAATAAAGAGCGCACCTACAACGGCTTAAGAAAACCACTCTGTCTGAAGAGAGATTGCCCCCCTTTCAGACCGTCCAAATGACGGCTTATTGATTTGAATTCAAGTATAATAGCGATTCACCCACACTTTCTTTCCGGCTTTCCTTCACCGGCCGGAACTTTCCAACTGGATATGGGATGAGGAAATCCGTTACAACGGAACAAAACTATAATGCAAAGCTTGCGTATATTGTTGCTAGACGACGATCCGATCGAACGAAACTTAACCGTTAAAACGCTGAAAAAAAATTTCGCCACAGCAACGGTAACCGAAGTCGGAAATGAAGCGGACCTGGAACGTCTTTTGTCTCAAGCGCGCTTTGACTTAGTCATCAGCGAATACAAACTGAGTTGGACTGACGGTTTAGCACTGCACCATCAGGTACGCGAGCGCTACGCCTGTATTCCTTTCATTCTGCTAACCGCGTCGGGCAATGAAGAAATCGCCGCCGCCGCTATCAAAAGCGGGATCGATGATTATCTGCTTAAGCTCCACCGCGACCGATTGCCAGCAGCCATTACGCAAAGCCTACACCAAGCCCAGCAACACGATATCTGCCACGACGAAAAGAATAATGCCATCCTCTGCGAAAAATGGGATCTGGCTATTTCCCGGTTAACTTCGGACTTCGCCTACTCCATGCGAATCAACGAAGACGCCAAGCCCATTTTCGAATGGTTCACCGAACCTTTTAAAAAATTCGCCGGCCACATCGCACAGAACCATCCAGATTCTGACAAGCCCCTTTACGATTACGGATTGCCCGTACATCCCGACGATTTTAGTATTGTGCAAAAACATTTCGATGTACTACTGGCAGGACATGAGAACACCTCGGAATATCGAGTCATCAGCAACCGCGGCAAAACCCACCATTTACGCGATCATGCACTTCCGATTCGTGACTGGAGTAACGGCAAAGTGGTACGAATTTATGGTGCCATCCAGGATATCAGTTTACAACGCAAAGCAGAAGAAAAACTGCTATTGATGCAGAGAGCAATGGATTCCAGCAATAACGGCATCGTCATCACCGACCGGAAAGAAAAGGATTACGAGATAATTTACGCCAATAAATCTTTCCTCAACATGACCGGCTATTCGATGGAGGAATTATTGGGCCGTAATCCGCGGTTCCTGCAACGGAACGACACTGTCCAGCCAGGATTGGAAAAATTACGCGACGCTTTAAAAGCGGATCAAGACGACCACGCTATCGTCCGTAACTACCGGAAAAACGGCGAATTGTTCTGGAATGAAGTGTACATTTCGCCGGTCTACGGTAAACATCGTAAAATCACGCATTACATTGGGATCCAAAACGATGTCACTGATCGCGTCGATATGGAATTACAGCTCAGTAACAGCGAGGCGCGATTGCAAGCCATTTTTGATAATGTCATGGACGGCATCATCATTACCAATCAAAACGGCGAGATCGAATCACTTAATCCCTCGGCACTAAAGATGTTCGAATACTCATCCGAGACCTTATATGGCAAACCGATCGACACTTTGATATCAACCTCATCCACCAAAGCAGAGGGCGTCGAATTTGAGAAATTAACTCAAAATCAAGGCGAAGCCTGGGGGACGAAAAGTAATGGCAATGGTTTTCCGATCAGAATGGGATTGAGCCGAATCAAGTTGGATCATCATACCCTGCTCATTTTTACCATTCAGAATATCAGCGAATCGAAACAGGCCGAAAACGCTTTGCGTAAACTGTCGCACCATCTTGACTTGGCCAGGGAAGAAGAGCGTTCGCGCATTGCACGGGAGATCCATGACGAGTTGGGCAGCACACTGACGGCGTTGAAAATGGATTTAAGCCAGCTCAAAAATAAGCCGCCCGACGCCCAGGAAAACTATCAGCAGAAAGTCGCCAAGATGGAACAATATATTGGCGATGCCATCCAAACCGTCAAGAAAATTGCCACAGATCTGAGACCCAGTGTCCTCGATCATCTCGGACTACTGGCCGCGATTGAATGGCAAGTCAATAATTTCAAAAAGCAAAGCAAGATCGACTGCCGCTTGAGGATGCCAGAACAACTCCCTGAAATCGAAGATCAGCTTGCCACCGCGATCTTCCGCATCATTCAGGAATCGTTAACCAACATCGCCCGCCATGCTCATGCCGATAGAGTCACACTCGACCTTGGCCTCCGTACCGATACCTTGTCACTTTCCATCACGGACAACGGCCGCGGCATGCCCGCTAGTAAAATGAACGATCCTGATAATTTCGGTCTACAGAGTATGTATGAACGGGCCCGTCACTTCGGTGGTGCATTGGACATTGTCAGCCGTCCAAACCGCGGCTGCTCTGTCCTTTTGACGATCCCTTTAGCAAACCATCACAGAAAGGAAAACCATGATTAATGTATTGATTGCCGATGACCATGCCATTGTCAGAGAAGGATTAAAACATATCATTAGCAATATTCCCAATATCCGGGTATTTCGTGAAGCATCAAACGGCGATGATGCTATGAAAAAAATTCGCGAAGGCGGTTGGGATATCTTATTGCTCGATATCGCCATGCCCGGCAAAAACGTTTTGGAGCTCATCAAACTGGCTAAAAAACAATTTATTAAGTTACCTGTTCTGGTTCTCAGCATGTACCCGGAGGATCAATATGCCATCAGAATGTTACGTGCCGGTGCTGACGGCTACTTGTGCAAAGAAAGTGCTCCGGAGGAGTTGGTAAACGCCATTTTCAAATTGGTTCAGGGAGGTAAATACATCAGCACCGCCTTGTCGGAAAAGCTGGTTGCCGAATTACGACCAAAACAGACGGCTATTCATCATAATTTATTGACCGACCGTGAATTCCAGATCTTTTGCGCCATCGCCAACGGCCAAGGAATTACCGAAACAGCGAAAAAACTGTCCCTGAGTCCAAAAACGGTCAGTACTTATCGATCACGCATATTGAAAAAAATGCAAATGCAGAATAATTCAGACATTATTCGCTACGCGTTGAATCATGAACTGATCTAACAACAGCGAAATACGCTTTGATTTTACCGCACGATATTTCACCGGACCTCATTCTATCGGTTTGATGCCATTGAGGAATTCGGCATAACCCTAATATTTATAAGAATATTCTTACATAAAAAATAATCCTATGACTGGCAAAACCTAACGCATTGCTCTGATTTTTTTCGCGAGAAAAACGACCATAATTTCTATGGTTATATCTCGGAGTAATAAATGACACTCAATCCGGACCAGGATTCGTCTGGCAAAGCCGCCCTTTTAGCGATACAAAACATTTTGCTGGCCCCCAACAGCGATTGCGCCACCAAGTTGCAGGAAATTTGCGATGAATTAGCCGAAACACTTTCCAGCAAAATAGTTTGGGCCGGACTCCTGGATAAGGAGAAACAATTACATGTCACAAGCGCAGCCAGTTACGGGGAGGAACAACTCAAAGGCCTGTTGTGGCAACCTACGCAACCTAGCAGAAATCCGCTATCTCAATGCATTGAAACACTGCTGCCGACGCATGTTCCCGGCGGTCTCAAAACGCTTCATTCTCAACCGTTTATTCAGTTTCCAGAGGAAATATCTACACTGCCGATAAAACTGTATCCCCTTGTCAGTAATAACCGCTGCATAGGCGTACTGGGTGTCGATGATCAAGAACAAAAAACGTCCGAACATTTATTAATGCAATTGGTTGCGCAACATGTCGGTTTTGCCTTGGGCATGATACATTCTTTCGTAGCCTACAACCGGCCGCTACAGGATATTAAACTGGCAGCCGCCGTTTTCGATTATTCTTTGGAAGGCATCTTTATTACTGATACTTCAGGCACCATTCTGGCGGCCAATAATGCGGTAACCCGTATTACCGGCTATCCTAAAACTGAACTGCTGGGGCAAAATCCCCGGATTTTGAAATCCGATCGCCACGATAACGAGTTCTATCGTCAGTTATGGCAAGAAGTTAACACCGAAGGCCAATGGGAAGGCGAAATATGGAACCGGCGGAAAAACGGTGAAGTTTTCCCCGAATGGCTGAGTATTTCCGCGATCAAAGATGAATTCGGGACGATACATAATTATATCGGGATTTTTATCGATATCAGTAAACAAAAAGAGGCTGAACACCGACTGCTTCATTTGGCCTATCACGACAAACTCACCAATCTGCCGAACCGAGAACTGTTCCTCGATCGTCTGAATATGGCCATTTCCTTGGCCAAGAGAAATCGACAGGAGATCGCGGTTTTGTTTATCGATCTGGATCACTTCAAGTACGTTAACGACACTTTTGGCCATGATCAAGGCGATCAGGTGTTGCAGCAAGTCGCTTTGAAAATTAAATCCTGTCTGCGTGAAAACGACACGCTGGCGCGCATGGGAGGCGACGAATTCACTATTATTTTGCAAGATTTCGATAACAAAGATAACGTACGACTGGCTTCGGACCGAATTCTCTCCAAGCTGGATGAACCGATCCGTTTTCACGATCAGGAAATATACCTCTCGGCCAGTATCGGCATCAGTTTTTACCCCTTGGATGGCGAAGATGCCACCACATTAATGAAACGTGCCGATACGGCTATGTACAATGCGAAGAACAACGGTCGCAAACGACTGCATTATTTTCAGAGTGCGATGGAGGGGTATTCCAGCCAGCGCCTAGAAATGGAAAGATTATTGCGCAGAGCTTTGGATAGAAGCGAATTTCAACTGCATTATCAACCGCAATTCGAGTTAGATAGCGGCCGGCTCATCGGCGCCGAAGCCTTGTTGCGTTGGCACAACCCAGATGAAGGATTGATTTCTCCCGACAGATTTATTCCTTTGGCTGAGGAAACCGGTTTAATTCTACCGATCGGTGAATGGGTTCTACACGAAGTCTGCGCACAGTCGCGAACTTGGCAACAGGAAGGTTGGTATTCCTTCAGGGTAGCCGCCAACTTATCGGCCCGGCAGTTTTCGCAGGCGAATTTAAGCCATACCATCAGCGAAATTTTGTCCCAGTTCAATTTGGAGCCGGCTATACTGGAACTGGAACTCACAGAGTCGGTTGCCATGCAAAATGTCGAAACATCGTTGAAAACCTTACAGTCATTGAAACAAACCGGCATCAACATGTCTATCGACGACTTCGGAACTGGCTATTCGTCCTTAAGTTACCTGAAACAATTTCCGATTGACCGTTTGAAAATCGACCGGGCCTTCATTGCCGACATCGCCACAGACCCAAACGACGCGGCGATCGTGGTTGCGATCATCTCCATGGCGCGCTGCATGGGATTAAAAGTGATCGCTGAAGGAGTGGAAACGGAAGAACAGCTCAGCTTTTTAAAGATGCACGGCTGCAACGAAGCACAAGGATTTCTACTAGGAAAACCCGTACCCGCTGAGCAATTCAACTATTATTTAAATCACAGCGGGTTTTAACCGCCTGAAACTGTTTTTAACCACCTGCGGACCAGTCATGAAGAAAAACCTGCCTGTTACCAATGTAGAAGTTGATTATCCGAACCGATCGACCATTACTTCAGCAACCGACCTCAAAGGGAAAATTACTTATATCAACGATGATTTTCTCAACGTCAGCGGTTTTACGAAGGAAGAGCTAATTCATCAAAGTCACAATATTGTCCGGCATCCGGATATGCCGCCCGCCGCATTTGAGGATATGTGGAAAACCCTTTTAAGCGGGCGATCCTGGATGGGTATCGTCAAAAACCGTTGTAAAAACGGCGACCACTACTGGGTAGACGCTTTTGTCACTCCCAGAGTGAATCAAGGGGAAATAATCGGATTTGAGTCGGTCCGTGTTAAGCCCCATTCCGATTATGTGAAAAGAGCTCAGCACCTGTATCAAAAAATCCAACATAGGAAAAAACTTTTTTCAGTACTCAGTCAACTCAGTTTACCCACTAAATTGATGATTGCCATTGCTCTATTGCAAGCCCTATTTTTTTCAGTGTTATTCGCCTTCGGTTATTTACGTGGAATTACGGTATTAAGCGGTTACTTAGTGATCACGGCATGTTCTCTAGTCGTCATCAAAGTGTTGCTCAAACCGTTGACCCAAGCCGCTGAAGTTGCCCGCCAGGTTGTCGACAACCCACTCATGCAACAAATATATACTGATACACCCGGCGAACCCGGTCAGTTAACACTGGCGATCAAATCATTACGCGCCCTTTGCCGAACGATAATCAGACGTTTGGCGCAGGCTACGGAACCTTTGTCAGGCAAAGCACGGATCACTAGCGATGCGGTCGACAATGTCAAGAAGGCAATGGACAATCAGTTGTTACAAACCGAACAAGTGACCGTTGCCATGCATCAAATGGCGGCGACCATTAACGAAGTAGCGCAGAGCGTCAGTCAGGCAGCCGATGCAACTCGGGACGTCGACCGCCGTTCTAAACAAACCATGGAACGAATTGAGGAAAGCATTCGCTTAATCGACACCTTATCGAATGAAATCAGCGGAGCGGAATCTGCCATCCAAATTCTGGTCAGCCATAGCCAAAGTATAGGTAGCGTTCTGGAAGTAATCGAAAGTATTGCCGAACAGACCAACTTATTAGCTTTAAATGCAGCAATCGAAGCCGCCCGCGCAGGCGAACAAGGCAGAGGTTTTGCGGTAGTCGCCGATGAAGTCAGAACACTCGCAAGCCGCACTCAACAATCGACCGAAGAAATCAATCAAATGATCGCCGCTTTGCAATCGGGTACTCAACGGGCTGCAAAAGAAATGCATCTGGTTCGCAATCGAGCCGAAGAAGGCATGGAACAATTCAAACAATCCTCTGAGCTTTTGGCGGAAACCGTCGATGCCGTCGGCACTATTAGCAGCATGACTTTACAAATTGCCGGTGCAGCAGAACAACAACACGTTGTTGCCGAGCAAATTACCGGCAATATTGAAATGGTGAACATGCTTTCAAAAGATACAGCAAAATATGCGGCCGATGCAGCCGAAGCCAGCGCCAATGTCGCATTCTTAAGCAAAGATTTGGCTTCGATGGTCGAGCAGTTTAACGTAGACAATTAAAAAACGATGCTATTGCCTAATCCGGCAATAACATCGTAAGTAAACCGCATCGCCTAATATACCGACCCTATCAGCGATTTCCCCGCTATTGCACGGTGAACTGCAGCGTCGTCAGCACAGTAGCTTTATGATTCGACTCGTTATACATTTTTTTGAAATCATTCACTTCCGCCGACGAATCTTCGAAAAGATCACGAGCAAAACCATAGGCCAGTGTCTGATAAACTAGTTCGGCTCGAACCGTATAACTGCCAGCAAACAGATTGCCGATGCGATAACTCAGCTGATCACTGCCACCGACGAAATCAACATCGGTTGCCGCCGCGCCGGCAACCGCGATGTCATCAGGAGCCGTCGTCTTGTCGAACCCGTTCGGTAACAAACGGTTATCTTTCAGATAGCTCATCCCGCGCAACAGCGTATAGGTCACCTGACCGTTATTGTCTCCCATGATAGCTTCATAAACCTGCACCTGGTCTTGAGAGGTAATCAGGTCGTAATGAGGCTCGAATATCGTTGAATCGGAATCGGCGTCGACGCCTTGCACGCTACCGTTAGCACTCACTTTTCCGGACTCGAACACCACATTGTTCTGAGCATCGGTTACGGTGACATGAACGATCACTCGGCGGGACGGATAGGCGCTCGGCAACTTATGGCCGGTCTGGCTATTGATCTTCAGCGTAAAGTCCAGTTGCCCCGGACTCAGCGACTGGCTGACCAGTTCGATATTGGCTGAACCTTGCAGCATCACGTCAGTAGCCGCCAAAATGTCGGCAAAATTAGTGGATGACACTCCCAATTGCACTTTATTGTCGTTGAGCATATTAAGCATCAGCTTGTTCGCTCCGACAAATTCGTGCACGGCAAAATTGTCCCTTCCCTGCAACCACATCGGCCTATTGGAAATCGGTGTGCCGTTGACACGAGCCATATGGCACGACTGACAACTCTGGGTGCCGGCATAATCGCTGTGCAGCCATTCGGAATAAGGCATTTGCTCCGGAAATTCCGACTCCGGCGTCAAGCTCAAGACATTACCGTCCTCATCAACAAAAGGCGTCTTCAGGTTATGACAGGTTGCGCAGAGCTCGGATTCCTGGCTGTGAACGCTGTAAGTCGGTGTGTAACCGGTATTCATGATCATCGGATTCGGAAACAGATTGCTGTAAGGACCGTAAATAATCTTATCGGAGCCGATTTCGTAGTGGCCAGTAAAACCGTCCAATGTTCCCAAATTGGGCGAGTCTTGGATTTGATGACACAAAGTGCAACTGACACCGTTCATCGCCTCGTCGTGGCGTGCGTGGGAGGAATCGAGAAAACCGTTATCCGCAGCCAGGGCGACGATTGATTCGTTGTTCTGCTTGGCTTCGAAATTAGCCATCGGCGCGTGACAGCGCGTACATTTGTCATTGATGACATCCGCCAATTGCGGATTACGGTTTAATTCGGTCCGCACTTTAGCTTTCCAGAAAGGGTCGCGAGCAGAATTTGCCATCATTGTCGCCGACCAGTCCGTCTCGATCGATACATCCTGACCTTGATCGTCAGTCAGGTTATTATGGCACATCGTACAGTTGTTGGAACCGGCAAAATGTTCGCTGGTAAATCCGGCGTTTCCGGTCCCTTGCGGCGGTAATAGAAAACTCAAGTTTTCATCCGCCACTGTGGTAATACTGAACGTATCGCTAACGCCGCCGACGGTCAAAAGGGCTTCTGTCGTCGTATGAAAATCGGCCGAAGAAAGCAGTCTGACAGTGATGCTATCCCCGTCTTCGACCGTGCCGACTGCCGAAGTATAAGCCCCGCCGTTCACTGAATATTCGCCACCGCTAACGCCAATAGACACGGTCGTATTGATACCGCTAACCGTGATCGTGTTGGACTCGATGAGCGTATCCAATGCAACTTCCGATTGATCGACAAAACTGAAGGCATCCGGCGTGCCGTCGTTCGGATTATTGAGCGTGGTTACGTTGAACGCCGAACTGACGCCGCCGATCGCCAATACGGCCTGGGTCGCGGTTTGGTAAGTCGCTGCAGAAATCAGTCGTACGATAACCGTATCCCCGTTATCGACGTTGCCTTCGGCCGAAGTAAAGACGCCGCCGTTAACAGCATACTCTCCGCCGATTACACTAATCCCGGTCGGTACATTGATTCCTGTAACGCTGACCGCGTTTGACTCGACTTGCACCGACAAATCTACATTCATTTGATCGACGAAACTGAAGGCATCCGGCGTGCTATCTGAACCGTTGACAACGGTTGTCACGTCAAAACTGTCGGAGATGCCGTTGAGATTGAGAACGGCACTGGTCGTTGTCTCGTGTTGAGAGGAAGAAACCTGGCGGACAGAGATAGTGTCGCCATTATTGACCGATCCGGTTGCATTGGTATAAGCACCTCCGTTTACGGCATATTCTCCGCCGCTGATCGATACCGAAATTGCCGTATTGATTCCGCTAACGGTAATCGAATTGGCGTAGACCGATGTCGCCAATGCGACATCGGTTTGATCTGTGAAATAAAAAGCATCGGGAGTTT
The DNA here is from genome assembly GCA_050304855.1 of Methylococcaceae bacterium. Classification (GTDB taxonomy): domain Bacteria; phylum Pseudomonadota; class Gammaproteobacteria; order Methylococcales; family Methylomonadaceae; genus Methylomarinum. Next base: position 2,831 of record JBNLEI010000313.1, on the reverse strand, counting down.
TGTCCCAACGCATACCATGCCTTCCGGCCCATGCCGAAGATTCCGGCAGTAACGCCGCCAATAGCATGAATAAAATGAAATAATAATGCCGCCAAGCCGCCATACTCTTCTCCCGTTGTTGTTATTTTTTTGGATCAGGAGAGAAGCAAGACCTATACCATCAACAACCCATTGTTTTTTAACGGGTTGAATACTGATCTCGATAAAACTATGTTAAATAAGTTGAGTTGCGAGCCAAATACCTTATTTTTTATAAAATAATTAGAGATAGTTCAGCACCAAGCCAAGAAAAATCACTAAGCCGAACCAATTGTTGTTCAAAAACGCCTTAAAGCAGTCGGCCTTGACGCGATGGAAAATCAATTTTTGCTGATAGAGGGACAAAAGCGCGCCCACAGACAAACCGAGATAATAAAATATTCCCAGTTGCTGCATTCGCCCAACCCAAATCAGCAAGCCGAGAATAATCAACTGTAAAACCGCCATAATTTCACGTTCGCGATCGCCGAACAAAATGGCGGTCGATTTGATACCGACTTTTAAGTCATCATCCTTGTCCACCATCGCGTACATCGTGTCGTATACCAAAGCCCAAAGCAGCACGGCAAGATAAATTACCCAAGCAACCAGCGGAATAGCATTGGTTTGGGCCGAGAAAGCCATCGGTACGGCAAAACCGAAAGCCATTCCCAAATACGCCTGTGGCAGATGGGTATAGCGCTTCATAAACGGATAGCTGGCTGCCAGAAAGGCTGCGACAAAAGAAAGCATGATCGTATAAAAATTCAATAACAACACCAGCGCGAAGGCAGTTAAACATAAAATGACAAAAAGGCCCAACGCCTCTTTCGGAGCCACTTTGCCGATCGCAATCGGCCGTTGTTTAGTACGCTCGACATGAGGATCGAAATCACGATCGGCATAATCGTTGATCACGCAACCGGCGGCTCGCATCAATACCACACCTAAGCAAATAACCGCTAATACCAAAGGATCTGGACGACCTTCACTCGCCACCCATAACGCCCAAAGCGCCGGCCAAAGCAGAATCAAAATACCGATCGGCCGGTCGAAACGACACAGCAACCAATATTGATGTAATCTGTCAGTAACGAACGCTTTATCCACCCTGCTCCCCCCGGATCGTTTTGATGATTGATGTCGTCGAATGGCCTTCGATGAACGACAAAATTTTCACTTCTCCACCATTCGCCAAAACGCTTTCATGCCCGGCAATTTGTGAGATATCGGTATAATCTCCACCCTTAACCAGAATATCGGGTAACAATTCGTCAATAACCTGTTTCGGCGTATCGTCGTCGAATGAGATAACCCAATCCACACACTCCAATGCAGCCAGCATTTCCATACGCTGTGCCAACTTGTTAACCGGACGTTCCGGTCCTTTCAACCGTCGCACCGAATCGTCGCTGTTGACTAATACCACCAACCGATCGCCCAAAGTGCGGGCCTGTTGCAAATACCGAACATGGCCGGGATGCAAGATGTCGAAACAACCGTTGGTCATGACAATTTTCTCGCCTTCCTTGCGTGCCAACGCCATGGCCTCCTTGAGTTCCGCAATGGAAACTACGCCGCGATGGCGAGCGCGCTGGCCTTGCAAGGCATATTCCAACTCATCAGTATTGACGGTTGCCGTACCCATTTTTCCGACCACAATCCCGGCACCGACATTCGCCAATACGGTTGCTTCCTCCAACGACGTTTTGGCAGCCAAACTGGCCGCCAACACAGAAATCACGGTATCTCCGGCACCGGTCACATCGAATACCTCGCGAGCGTGAGTAGGCAAATGCAACGGTTCATGCCCGGCTTTGAGCAAAGTCATCCCCTGTTCGCCGCGGGTCACTAACAATGCGTCCAAATTCAAACCGGTGAGTAGATTCATACCCCGCTCAACCAACTGCTGATCGTCTTGACAATGACCTACGACCGCTTCGAATTCGCTCAAATTCGGCGTAATTAATGTAGCATTCCGGTAAATGGAAAAATTGCTGCCTTTCGGATCGACCAGGACCGGTTTTTTCATTTGCCGGGCCAACTCAATAAATTGCTCCACTCGATCCAACGTTCCCTTGCCGTAATCCGACAACACGATGACCTGTGCTTGCCCTATTTCAGCATGATACTGATGCAACAAACGATCACTGTCCGCTTGCTGAAAGCCGTCTTCGAAATCTAGCCGAATCAACTGCTGATGACGACTCATCACCCGCAGTTTGGTAATAGTCGGATAATCCGCCAAGGCTTCGAACAAACACAGTACGCCGGCTTTTTTCAACGTCTGACGCAGAGATTCGGCCGCTTCATCAGTGCCGGTGAACCCCATCAGCGATACCTTCGATCCCAGTGCCGCAATGTTCAAGGCGACGTTACCGGCGCCACCTGGTCTTTGTTCATCCGTATTGACATGCACCACCGGTACCGGCGCTTCGGGAGAAATTCGCGAGGTCGCTCCGTGCCAGTAACGGTCTAACATCAAGTCACCGAGCACCAAAACACGGGCAGCTGAATAATTGGGTAATTGCATAGCTTTGACGGCAGTTTCTCAAATAAAAATGCTATTATAGCCTTTTCGAATAACGAGGCGTGCAAACGATGAGCGTAAAAATTTATCATAACCCACGCTGCAGCAAATCACGACAAACTCTGCAGTTACTCAAAGACCGGGGTATCGAACCTGAAATCATCGAATACCTGAAAACCCCGCCGACAGCAGGGGAACTCAACGATATATTGAACAAATTGGGTATGGAACCGCGCGAACTGATGCGGACAAAGGAAAAGGAATATAAGGAAACCGGCATGGA
>JBNLEI010000312.1:0-3000 GCA_050304855.1 Methylococcaceae bacterium | reverse complement strand
TGGCCGGCTGAACGATCCTCTGCTTGCGATGCTCTATCAGCCGTCTTGATGAACGGCCATGATTGATTTCGCGAATAAACGACGAACATTTATTTCACCTGTGCACCTCGCAATTTTCGTGTTTCTCTAAAAGTAAGCGCCATTCAACTCTGTTACTGAATATTTTTGGCTCCTAATATTTCAAACGCTTATTGCACAATCCGAACGGTAATATTTCACTTACCCTTACGCATTCAATCAATATACTGACATCGCGTTGTTAGTTATATGTCGCATTTAGATTTAACAACTTTTCATTAAAGATAAGCAATATAACCATGGCAATGTAAATCACTATTTTGTTTATGAAATATTTCTACCAAAGCATCACAACGAATTATTGTAAAAAATTTAATTTAAATTAGGAGAATTAATATGAAAACCAAAGCAATAAAAGTTATATTCATCACTTTCGGATTGTTATTAGCAGGTAATACATTTGCCTATGATCTACTATCTAAATCCAGTGACGGCAGCAGAGAAGTTGAGTTAGCTGTTGACCGTTTGCTTAACCCCACCGACCCGGAAGAAGAAGTAAAGTGCGAAGCCGAAACAATCGGAAAAATGGTTTGTGTTCTTTGTGAATACACCGCTATTGGAGAGACCACTTTTAATTGTTATAAAATACCGGAAGATAATAGCAATGGAGATTTGGAGTTTTCTATAAAAATGCAAAGAAATTAAATGATATCGACTCTGTTCGTGTCGGCTGTTGGCTTTTACAACCCGTAACCTGCGTTGACGTAGGGTGCTGGTGAGTTCGCGAACCGCACCGTTCCCGAAACGGTCCAACTCGTTCCTTGTGGTTCGTTACCTCACCACACGCTACGGGCTGTCAACAAGGTTACAGGGATGTAATCACGCCGTATCTTAAAAGCCTGAGTGGAAACATCTGAATATTTTTCATAGCCATAATATTAGATTATCGGGATCGCTCATTACCCAGCCGTTTTTGCCCCATATTTGCCCTTCTCGTGATGTGCCGGCTCGCTCGATTTAGCAAGGTAACATCCCGCAAACGCCTTGAAGCACGATTTTATGCTTCGACAGTCCAAGCTAACGACCTGATTTAGCGATTTTCTCCATGACCGATTTCAAATAAGCCTTGGCATCTCCAACGGTTTTAACTTTTTTGAATGCTTCAAGAATGGCGGCTTGTTCGGATTCGCTTTCAGGAGAAAGTTCAAGTTCGGTTTTCAGCATGATCGCCAGGAAACCCAGTTCATTTCCGGAATCGGGTAACGGCTGTTGCTCCAGTTCGGCAAGTTGTTCGCTGGTAAGAGCCGGTTTTTCGACAGCGGCGGCCGGTTCGTTCAACTTTTTCGGTGTGTCCGTTCTGATGTTTGGCAAAAGCAGATTTAATAAGTTTTTGGCGTTTGCATCCCTATCCGTCAGAGGCTTCATTCCGAACATTTTTTCCACTGTCGCCAGCACCGATGTGTGGTCGTACTCCGTATGATCCACTGTCGCCGCGACCCAGGGCGAGACGATTACGGCCGGCACTCGTACGCCTAATTGGTCAAATTTAAAGCCGTGTTTGTTTAACTTTGTCGAACTGCCGTCGTTCGGCTGAACGGCCTTTCCCGGTGGACAGGAATCGTAAAAGCCGCCGTGTTCGTCGTAGGTGATGATTAACAGGCTGGAATCCCAGACGGGTGAATTACGGATGGCCTCATAGACCTTTTTGATTAATTTTTCGCCTCCATGCATAGTATCCAACGGATGTTGCGACGAGCCTCCCCGATAGGTCGTGGAAACATCGCCATAATTCGGTTCGATAAATGTGTACTGGTGTTTATATCCGGACTTTAAATCTTTTTCGAAGCCATCGAGGTTATGAACGGTAAAAAACGATATTCCTTTTATCGATGCGACTTGAGGAATGCCTCCAAAGGGAGACAAGAGCGATTTATCGTCTATATAGAGTCGCCAACTGATTTTTTCCTCGTCCATCGCATCGTATATCGACCCATTCGGGTAGGAGAATCCTTTGACGGACTCCCACTCGTAAATTTCAGATTTACTTGGGCTATCATCCAGTCCATTCGATGACGCTCCATGAATAAAGTAACGATTGGGCCAGGTGGGGCCCGGCAGGGATGAAAACCATTGATCGCAAATCGTAAAGTTGGCCGCCAATTGATAAATCACCGGCAATTGATTGGCCGTGTCAAAGCAAGCCATGATGTCGCCGGTCTTGTCATCGGACGATTTACCGAATTTTTTCCCGTATTCATAAGCGAAACCGGAGTTGTTGACCTTCGGATATGATTTCCCTTTGGTAAAGGCCGCATCCTGACCGGCCAGCTCCCTGACAACGTCGTCAAAGTTGTGGCCTGGATCTTTGGCCATGCTGTCGGGTGCGGGGCTGTGGACGTAATAGGTTTTTTCATCGTAAATATTTGAATCGCTCGTAGTTGCACCCCGGATGCCTGGAATTCCTGACATGGCAAACACATTGTCAAAAGAATGGTTTTCCAGCATCAATACGAATACGTGCTTAATCGGCGTCGCGATCGAAAGCGGATGGATGTTCAATGACTCGTGCGAGCCCGATAACTTGAATTCAAATAGAGTGCCGCCTTCCTTGACTTGAATGCAGGGTTTTTTTTCATCATTGCGTACGCTCTTTCCGCCAATCCACCAATTATTGACGGTCAGGTAATGACCTTGGCCAAGGTAAAGGATGGCGGTAGCCGTTCCCAACTCTGTCTTAAATTCGACGGATACGGCAAAAAAGAAATTTAGTTTATCCGGGATGCTCCCACCTCCTCCGTCGGGAGCGTATTCGTGCTTATTACCTCCGGCAACGTTATTAAATGTAGAAGCGACTTCCTGGGTACCATGGCGCCCAGCTTGCAGTTTAATGGAAAACACATGGCCGCTTTTTGATATTTTCGGCGGCGTTGAAGCATGCTGGCCTTTAGAAATAACCAGAGAGTTATCGATATAGCTTATTTT
>JBNLEI010000311.1:0-40341 GCA_050304855.1 Methylococcaceae bacterium | reverse complement strand
TAGAACTTATTGCATTATTTTTGTGTTTTTGATGGCTGCATCAGATAATGCCGCGGCACGCGGTACCCTTGTCCAATCGTCCATTAATAGTAACTGAAAAGGAAGACATTGAAAGATCATCATTTTTCTGAACAGATTGCGGCAAAATTGGGCATTGATAACAAGGAGATCACACGGCGTAAAGCTTTCCTCGACTTCACAGAAGAAGATGCCGAACTACTCCGGCAAATACATGACCTGCTCGCCGCCTCGTTTCAGTCGGACTTCGTCGAAGCTTTTTACGAGCATATTTTGGCGTTTGAAGAGACGCGTGAGTTGATCGCGCAGAGCGGCGTTAATCAGGACGACCTCAAATCCACCCAGTTGGCTTATTTCCAATCGCTAACATCAGGCAATTACGATCTGCCTTATTTTCTCAACCGCCTTAAAGTAGGACTGGCGCACGAACGAATCGGGCTGGACGTCAAATGGTACATCGGTGCCTACCGCAAATATTTGTCCGAGCTGTTCCACTATCTGGAAAAAAACTTACGCCATGATACCGAACAATTGACACGGGTTTTCGACGCCATCATCAAAGTTGTCTCTCTTGATATCGCTTTGGCAATCGATGCCTATATTTATTCCAACCATCAGACTATTTCCAACTTGGAGCAACGACAAAACAACCTGATACAAGGAATAGACGGTTTTATCTGGGAGTTCGATGTCGAAAAATACAAGTACCGCTACGTTAGTAGTAAGGCCGAGTCGTTACTTGGCTATCCCCAAAAACAATGGTTTGACAATCCGGATTTTCAACAGCAGATCGTGTTTTCTGAATTCCGCCAGGAAACTCAAAACGCATTTAAAAAAGCCATCAACGAAGGCCGCGATTTTGCCATTGAATACAAGGTCCACGCATTGGACGGCGAACCCGTTTGGATCAGTGAACGGGTAACGGCCGAAAAGGATTCGACCGGAAAAGTCATCCTGCTCAGGGGATTGATGTTGGACATCGGGGAACGTAAACACCGAGAGAATCAGCTTTCCTATCTTGCCACTTATGATGAGCTAACGGGGTTACCTAACCGCAATTTATTCAACAGCCATTTGAAAATAGCTTTGGCCGATGCTCAACGCAACAACAAGAAGTTAGCGATTATGTTCCTCGACCTGGATAACTTCAAGGATGTGAACGACAGTCTGGGACATGATGCGGGTGACCAGCTTTTACACATCGTCGGCAAACGTTTGGAGAAACAAATTCTCAGAGGCGCTGACCTTGTTGCCCGCTTTGGCGGAGATGAATTCTGCATCATTTTGGAAAACAGCGAGGAGGATTTTCGCCCTGAGCGTGTCGCCGAACGCTGTCTGCAAGAACTAGGCAAACCCACCCAAATCGGAACCAGCGATATCTATCCCAGGGGCAGCATCGGAATAGCGTTATTTCCCGACGACGGCATTACGTCCGAAGTCCTCTTGCAATGTGCCGACAACGCGATGTATGCCGCAAAAGGAAGCGGGAAAAGCCGTTATGTTTTTTACAATGCGGAAATGACCCAATTGGCGGAAAAAAAGCTAAGATTGGAAAACGATCTTCGCATAGCTTTGGAAAAGGGCAACTTCGAACTTCACTATCAACCTCAGGTATCACTGGCGACCGGAGAAGTAGTTGGAGTGGAGGCATTGATCCGATGGTTTCATCCGGAACATGGCATGGTGCCGCCCGATGAATTCATTCCGGTAGCTGAAAAAATCGGCTTGATCGCCGACATCGGAGAATGGGTGCTGAGGACGGCCAGCCGGCAATTCGTTGAATGGCGCAATGCATCTGTTCCGCTCTATTCCATTTCAGTCAATATTTCCGGCACCCATTTTCGCACCGGCAAGCTGCCCCAAACAATTGCCAACGTCATACATGAAACCGGCATTAATCCCGAAAACCTGGAAATAGAAATTACCGAAGGCGTATTGCAAACCGGTACCGAGTGTATTCAATGCTTCAAAAAAATCAAAGAGTTCGGAGTCCAAATCGCCATTGACGATTTCGGTACCGGCTACTCCTGTTTGAACTCCTTGACCCAACTGCCTATCGACCGGCTGAAAATCGATAAAACGTTTATCCAAGAAGTACTAAGCGACACAAATGATTCCGCCATTGTGGCCACCATTCTTTCGATGAGCCGGATAATGAATTTCTCTGTCATCGCGGAAGGAGTGGAAACCATCGATCAGTTGAACTATTTACAAGGCGTTGGCTGCGATATCGTCCAAGGTTATTTCTTCAGCAAACCGGTCATAGCCGAGAAGGTCCCGGAATTGGTTTCCACCGGCTTCCTGCCGATTTCCACATAAAGCGATCAGATCATAAATGGCTCCCGAGTCCAATAAGAAAATAGACCTGAAGCGGGAAATATTGCTGAAAACGCCGGCGCCGGTTCTGCCTGACGGCCTCAGCCGTTTGTTGCAAGCATTTGAAGCGGATCACATCGATCATTTGAAACTGGCCGAAATTATCGCCGATTACCCCAGTATCGCAGGACGGCTGCTTTTTCTCGCTAATTCAGCTTGGATCTCGCCGCGCGTTCCTATCGAAAATCTGCAAACGGCTTGCGCCAGACTGGGTTTCTCAATGGTCCGCAACGTCAGCATTTCACTCTGTATCGTCTCTCCGTTCAATACTTTCAAAAAATGCCCGGCGTTCGATATTGAATATTTTTGGTGTTCAGCTCTTTTGACGGCTGAAGGCTCGGCAATGTTGGCATCAGCCTTACCTCCAGCAACCGATTTAAATATTCCGACATTGCATACCGCTGGCTTGCTTCACAACCTCGGACTGCTCTGGTTAGCAGGCAACTGGCCGGAGGAGATCTCACAGGCCTTGAGACTGGCAAGAGAGGATGACTCCCTGTCCACTGTAGAAGCCTTACATGCCGTCATCGGCACCGATTATTGCGAGACCGGCGGAAAACTGGGCCGAGCCTGGAAACTACCGGAGGTGTTAGTATCCGCCATGGAGAATCATTATTGCGATAATTACACCGCCACCGAAATGCGTAGCACTTTGCTGGTCGGCTACGCCTCGCTGATGGTATCGAGTCTGCAGCGCGGATTGGAAAGACGCCCACCGTTTCCGAAAAACACCGGCATTCATCTCGAGCCCTCAACTCTGAACGGTATTTATCTGAAACTCCACGAAAAATTAAAGGAAAGCCGTAAACTGGCGCATTCAATTTTTACCGGTTAACAAAATATAATAGAATTCCGAACCCAAAAAATTGATCTGTCATGAAAACCAGCCGCTTTCATAAAGGCCGGGCCGCGTATAATAATCCCGACGGACGTTACAACACCGAAACGCATGAGGCGACTGACGACGGTTGGGAGCCTTGTGACGACGAGCCCGCACCAAATACCGAAGTGACTGTAGATACGGCACGAACCGTTATCGCCCGCAACCGCTCGCCGGACATCCCGTTCGAACAATCGATCAATCCCTACCGAGGCTGCGAACACGGTTGCATTTATTGTTTTGCCCGACCGACACACGCCTATCTGGGACTATCGCCGGGTTTGGATTTCGAAACCAAATTGACCGTCAAACCCGATGCCGCCGAATTATTGCGTCGCGAACTGATGGCTTGCAACTATCGCTGTTCACCTATCGCGATGGGGACAAACACCGATCCGTACCAGCCGGTTGAACGCCGCTACCGAATCACCCGGCAAATTTTGACAGTTCTGCGTGAATTTGACCACCCCTGCAGCATCACCACCAAATCCTCTCTGGTGGAACGGGATATTGACATCCTTGTAACTATGGCGTCCAAGCAGTTGATCCAGGTCAATCTCTCTTTCACCACTTTGAACTCAAAACTCGCACGCACACTTGAACCGCGCGCCAGCACGCCGCAACGAAGACTGGCAACCATCGCCAAGCTGCGCGCTTTCGGAATTCCGGTCAATGTGATGATCGCTCCGGTGATTCCTGTACTGACAGATCCGGAACTGGAAGCAACTCTGCAAGCAGCCGCTTTGGCAGGAGCCGAATCGGCAAACTATATCCTGTTAAGACTGCCGCTGGAGGTGGGAACCCTGTTCGAAGAATGGCTATACACTCATGTCCCAGGCCAAGCCAAACATGTGCTTAACCGGATACGCGACTGCCGTGGAGGTCGCGACAACGACCCGCGTTTCGGTTCCCGTTTGCGCGGTGAAGGAATATACGCCGATCTGATCGCGCAACGATTCCGAATCGCCGTGCGCCGTTTGGGACTCGACGCTCCTTTTCAGACGCTTGACTGCAGTCGTTTTCGAGGTCGTCCGCAACAGTTGGACCTGTTTTCAGCCGGAGATTGACAATCTGTGTCAATGCCGTCCTTTAGCCAATAGCGAGGCGGCCGCGATTGCGGCCTGCCCTAAGGCCACCCCGCCGTCATTGATCGGATAATCCTGCGCTATCAAAACGCTTTTTCCCCGTTCCAATAGCTGCTGCCGGACCGATTCTAACAATAAACGGTTTTGAAAAACGCCGCCGCTCAAGACGACGGTATCAGTTTTTGTTTGTTCGGAAAGTTCCAGTACCGTAGCGACCGTCGCCTCCCCCAGACTTCGATGTATCCGAGCAGCAACGACTGCTTTATCAACACCTCGCTGCAAATCGCTCAAAACCAACTGCCAAAGCGGTTTCCAAACCAGCCGATACGGCTGGCTCTGGCGGTGCAAAACGTAAGCATCGGCATAAGCCGGATGGCTGCCGAATACCGGTGCCGCCAGATTTTCCAATGCTACCGCGGCCTGCCCCTCGTAACTGACCTTGTCGCCGGTCAAGCCAAGGAGGGCGGCAAAAGCGTCAAACCATCGTCCGCAAGAACTGCACGAAGGCGAATTAACGCCTTTCGCTATCATTGACTTCAGAATATCCAGCGGCTTTCCCTGCATCGTACGAATGAACTCCAGCCCGGAAAATTGCTGTTGAATCTCGCTCCATTCGAAATAATGATCGAGCTGAGCGAAAGCATTACGCCAAGGTTCCCGTATCGCCTGCACGCCTCCCGGCATCGCGACCGCTTCCATATGAGCCAACCGACGGAAGCCGAAATAGTCGGCCAATAGAAACTCCCCTCCCCACAACGCTCCATTTTCTCCCATTCCCAGGCCGTCATAAACGATGCCCAATACCGGTGCCGAATCCAAGGCTAACCCATGTTCTGCCATGCATGAGGCAACGTGGGCGTGATGATGTTGAATCGGTTGTAGCGCTAAACTGGAGCCTTCGGCCCATTGTCGGCCATATTGCGTCGACAGGTATGAGGGATGCATGTCCACGGCGATGGCGGTCGGCTCGAAGGCGAACAATTGTCGGTACAATGCGATATTCTTTCGGTAGTCGCGTTGGGTGGCGGCATCTTCCAAATCGCCGATATGCTGAGAAACGATGGACTGTCCGTTCTTAATCAAACAAAAGCTGTTTTTCAACTCCGCGCCCATTGCAAGAATCCCCGCGCCCTGCTCGAAGCCTTGCGGCAAAGTCAGCACGGCCGGGCTATAGCCTCGTGCCCGGCGTATCGTCTTGACACCGCCAGCCATAACGCGTACCACCGAATCGTCCTGCCGGTTCACAATCGCCCGGTCGTGCAACAAAAAATAATCGGCGATGTTTCCAAGCTCACTGCGCGCTTCCTCGTTATCGACGCATTGAGGCTCTTCGCTGAGGTTGCCGGATGTCATGACCAGCGGTCGCGACATTTGTTGCAGCAAAAGGAAATGCATCGGTGTATAAGGCAACATGAATCCGAGCTTGGTATCGTCGATCACGATACCGTCGGCCAAGCGCTCGCCTTGCGCCGCGAGAATCACGATCGGCGCAGCGCTACTCTCCAGTAACCGTTTTTCTTCGACCGATATCCGAGCATAACGGGAGACCATTTCGAGATCGCGGGCCATCAGCGCCAACGGTTTTTCATAGCGCCGTTTACGTCGTCGCAATTCCGCCACGGCGGCTTCGTTGCCGGCGTCACAGGCCAAATGAAAACCTCCCAACCCTTTGATCGCGACGATGTATCCTCGTTTTAGCAATTCCGCCGTTTCCTGCAAAGTTCGTTCAGCGCGATGCAATGTATCACCATGGCGGTCTTCCAACCAGATTTGCGGGCCGCAATCGGGGCAACAATTCGCCTGGGCATGAAAACGCCGATCGGCCGGATCGTCGTATTCAAGCTGACAACGAGAACACATGACAAACTCCGCCATGCTGGTATTACAGCGATCATAAGGCACTGCCGTCACGATCGAAAGGCGCGGACCGCAATGGGTACAGTTAGTGAAAGGGTAACGGTAACGGCGGCTGATGGGATCGTTCACTTCCTTAAGGCATTCGTGACAGGTCGCTGCATCGGCTGCAACCGGCGTTCTAGCCGTTTCCTGGCTCCGGCTGCCGGTAATAGAAAAATCAGCCGGCGCGGAAGCCGCGTGCTCCAACTCGAGCCATTCAACCGACTCAACAATAGCCAAAGGCGGCAACTCCAAAGGAATCTGGTCGACAAAGGCCTGCATCTGAGGCGCATCGCCCCAGATATGAATCATCACGCCCTCGTTGTCGTTCCAAACCGAACCGGTCAGCCGGTGTTGTTTCGCCAAACGCCAGATATAAGGCCGAAAGCCGACACCCTGGACGACGCCTCGAACACGGACGGAGCGGCCCGACATTAACAGATGCGAGGTAGTTGCTCGCCCGCCAGCCAATCGACGATACGCGATCCGCCGAATGCAGTGGTCATCTGTACGAAACGGTTGGGATCGGCCACGACTTCGCCGATAATCGCGGACTCCTTACCAAGAGGATGCCGACGCATCGCGGCCAGCACGCTGTCCGCGTCTTCGGCTCTGCAGATACAGATCAGCTTACCTTCGTTGGCGATATAGAGCGGATCCAGCCCGAGGATTTCGCAAGCGGCCTTGACTTCGGGTTTAATCGGAATTTGCGCCTCGTCGATGGTCATACCGACGCCGGACTGTTGCGCCAACTCGTTTAAGGTGGCGGCCAAACCGCCGCGGGTGGGATCGCGCAAACAATGGATATCCTTAACGGCCGCGACCATATCGGCTACCAATCCGTGCAGAGCGGCTGAATCGGACTTAATCGCTGTAGCGAACGGCAAATGTTCGCGCTTGGACAATATGGCGACGCCGTGATCGCCGATCGATCCGTTGAGCAGAATTTTGTCGCCGGGCTCGGCCCGGTCTCCGGAAATCGCGACGCCTTCCGGTAAAACACCGATCCCGGTGGTGGTAATAAATACGCCGTCGCCCTTGCCGCGTTCGACAACTTTGGTATCGCCTGTCACCACCGGCGTACCGGCCTTGTCCGCGGCAGTCGCCATACTGGCGACGATACGATCCAAATCGGCCAGCGGGAAGCCCTCTTCCAGGATGAAGCTAGCGGACAAATATAACGGCTTGGCGCCGGACATTGCCACGTCGTTGACAGTACCGTGCACTGACAACGAACCGATATCGCCGCCGGGGAAAAACAACGGCGAAACCACATGGGCGTCGGTCGCCATAACCAATCGTCCCGAAATCGCGGAAAATAGCGCCTGATCGTTACGTTGGCGCAACCATTGATTGTCGAAATGCCTTACGAACAACGATTCAATTAGCTGCGCCATACTTCGTCCGCCGCTACCGTGACTTAGATCGACCGACCCATATAACAAATCGACTCCCGGTTTAAAACGCTTCGGTTCGGCGCTCATGACGCAATCCGCCCCGCCTTCTCCTGACGTAGGCGACCGTAAGACCAATAAGCCGCGCAAGCGCCTTCCGACGACACCATGCAGGACCCCATCGGGTTTTCCGGCGTACACACCGTCCCTAATAACTTACAGTCAATCGGCCGCTTGGCACCCCGCAAAATAGCCGGACATTCACAGCCTTTTACATCGGCAGCCTGAATGGCGGGCAGATCGAAACGCAATTCGGCATCGAACGCCGCAAATGCCTCGCTCAGTTTCAGTGCACTCTGCGGGATCAGCCCCAATCCGCGCCACTCGAAGCTGTCGCGCACGCTGAATACGGCTTTCATCAAGGACTGTGCTTTCTCGTTTCCTGTTTCGGTCACCGCCCGAGTATATTCGTTTTCGACTTGGTGACGCCCCTCATTCAACTGACGAATCAGCATCAACGCCGATTGCATGACATCCAGCGGCTCGAAACCCGCGATCACGATCGGTTTGCCGTAGCGTTCAGCAAACGGTGCATAGGCCCGACTACCGATGACGGTACTGACATGTGAAGGCCCCAGAAAACCGTCTATCGCAACCGGTTCAGGTGCATCCAGAATCGCCTGCATCGCCGCAGGCGTTAGCACATGATTGCAAAATACCGAAAAATTGCGCAATCCCTCCGCCTCGGCCTGCTTAACGGCTACTGCAGTCGGCGGCGTTGTCGTTTCGAAACCAATCGCGAAAAACACCACTTCGCGTCCGGGATTCTCGCGGGCGATTTTCAAGACATCCAACGTCGAATACACCATGCGGATATCGCATCCGGCTGCTTTGGCCTTTAGCAGGGAACGGCGCTCGCTAGCCGGGACACGCAACAAATCGGCATAGGTGCAAAGGATAACTTCGTGGCGTTCGGCTAATTCGATGGCATTGTCGATACGGCCGATCGGCAGAACGCAAACCGGACAGCCGGGGCCGTGAATGAAGCTGACATTTGCCGGCATTAAATCGTGCACGCCGTAGCGGAAAATCGCATGGGTGTGGCCGCCGCAAAATTCCATCAAGCGATAACTTCTCGAATAATCCGCCTCTTCTGCGATTGCAGACGCCAACTGTCTTGCCAACGCCTGTTGCCTGAATTCGTCGATATATTTCATCTCAGTGCGTCAAACCCGCCTCGGCAAATAACGCCAACGTCTGCATCGCTTCTTCTTCGTCTATTTTATTGAGCGCATAGCCGACATGAACCAACACGTAATCGCCAACCTCGACATCGTCGACCAAAGCCAGGGAAACTTCGACCCGCACATTGTCGACCGTCACCACGGCCATGTTGGTTTTCCGGTCCAGGCTTTGAATTTGCGCGGGAATAGCCAAACACATAACGATCCGCCTCTATGAGCCAGCAGCGTAATCGATCAATTGCACCGCACGACTGGCCTTAATCCACTGAATCCAGTTTTCCATGCCTGCGCCGGTTTTGGCCGATACCTGCAAAACTTTGATGCGCGGATTGACCTGTTTGGCATATTCGATGCAGCGATCGACATCGAAATCGACATGCGGCAGCAAATCTGTTTTATTCAATATCATCAAGTCGGCGGCATGGAACATGTCTGGGTATTTGAGCGGCTTGTCTTCGCCTTCGGTAACCGAAAGGACCGCCACCTTATGCGCCTCCCCGAGGTCGAAAGCGGCCGGACACACCAGATTGCCGACATTTTCGATAAACAAAAGGCTTTGCGGTTCAGGTTGCAGATTTTCCAATGCATGGCCGACCATATGCGCATCCAGATGGCAACCTTTGCCAGTATTGATTTGCAAGGCTTTAACGCCGGTCTCGCTA
This sequence comes from Methylococcaceae bacterium, assembly GCA_050304855.1. Classification (GTDB taxonomy): domain Bacteria; phylum Pseudomonadota; class Gammaproteobacteria; order Methylococcales; family Methylomonadaceae; genus Methylomarinum. The sequence goes on along the minus strand of JBNLEI010000311.1, from coordinate 30,786 downwards.
ATGCGGTCAGCATCGTGCGTCGTCTGCTGGTCGCCTTCGATCACCGTTATGGCTATCTCGTCTTGAAGCAGACGGATGGATTCTGTCAACAAGGTGGTCTTGCCGGAGCCGGGGCTAGACACCAGATTCAATGCCAAGATGCCGTGCTCACCGAAATAGCGTCGGTTGGCCACGGCATACTCGTTATTCTTGGACAGGATATTCTGTTCGATCTGCACCATCCGCGCCTGACTGAGGCCGGGGGCATGCGCATGTGCCGGTCCCAGACCGTAGTCATGGGTATGACTGTGGCTATGGACGCTATGGGCATGGCTGTGCGAATGACTATGATGCTCCGCATGGGCATGCTTGTGATGATGACTGTGTTCGATTTTGGTTTCGCCTTCGCTGCAACCGCATACGGTACACATTATTCCACCTCCAATTCTTTGATTCGCAGTTGTTCGCCGTCGTTGATCTGCAATTGGTGGCCGCCACACAACGGACATACGTCGAAGCGTTGCTGCACGTCGACATTCTTATGGCAGTGTAGACACCAGGCCCGTCCCGGCACCGTAATCATTTCCAGGCTCGCGCCATCGGCCAAAGAGCCTTCCATCACGGCACCGAAGCAAAAGCGCATCGCCTCGGGTTCGACCCCGGCCAGCACCCCGATTTCCAGCCATACCGTTTTGACTTTCCGGTAATGTTGAATCTCAGCCTGCTGCTCGATAATTTGCAGAATATTTTCACAAAGCGACATTTCGTGCATGACGGTTTATCTTACCACTGATCTTGCCGATGGATAATCGATATTGAACGCCGTGATCAAACGGGCCTGACTCTCAAGCCTAGATCGTTCGCAAACCTCGAACCGCCACGAGCACGGAAATGAAGATTTCTTTGACGATGAGGGGATTCGATCAACCGGACTGAATGTTTCAAAATCCCGTACTTCGTTCACACCAGACATTCTCGTTTCTTTACATTGAGCCGCTCCGAGATACCGTCCGGCAATGTTCACTCGTCACCGATACGAGCGAAAATGCAATCCAGATGATCGGTCCGGCGAATGATGAACAAACGATTTATTTCGTAATAAAAAATTGTCTTTTCACTATCGATGACGCCCCAATAGATCGGAATTGAAATCAAAACGGCATCCCCGACCTTCGAAAAGCATCGTTTATCGCTTTCATGCCCCATCCAAACCTAATACCTGCCCCAAACTGCTCTATGTCGAAAGCGGGTTCGAGTTCAATCCGATAACGTCCGATTAAGCGCCGGCGCACACCGACCATAAAGAGCATCGACTCTCACCCAAACCGGACGCTAGTCGGTACAGATCCGTTCGGCCGACTGATGACTGCGGAAAATGCCGCTAAGGCAACTAACGGTAGTAATCGCTGTTCTCAAAAACTTACCGACCGACCCGGACAAAGCAAGCGATGCGGATTGCATCGCCGAAAAAAGTCGGTAACCGCTTTATGTGACTGTTTTAAATAAGCAAAATAGCATAACTTGATTACTATTATTATTTGGCAATACGGCGAAGCCGAAGCAACAGTTAAAAAATTGATCGAAAAAACTCCGCAAAAACTGGAATGGTGGAGCGCCTTAAGCGGACTTTATGCTCAACGAGGACAACACGCTATGGCTATGTCTAGTATGATGCTGTTCTATCATTACGGCCAGACAACCGATGAAGACGTCATGCAGTTGATTCAATACAATGCTAGCCAGGGTTACCCTGTCAAAGCAGCCCGGCTATTGGAAAGTGAATTCGAACGGCACGGAATTCCCCACTCCTATCAAAATTTAAACTATTGTTCAGTTGCTGGCGACTCGCACAGGAATGGCAGAAAAGCATTCAAGTTTTGGCCGAAGCCGATAAACTTTCCCCGTCAGGAGAAGGCTTTGCCTTATTGGGACAATTAGAAATTGCAACAGGGAAACTGGTCGCATGTAAAAAACTCTTTTAAAAAAAGCCCAAGAAAGGGTTTGCTCAAACGCAAACTGCATACCCGTGGCTCGGCATTTCCTCCTTGCGAGCAAGCGACGAAATCCTGGCCGGACAATCGCTGCATATCTGCAGTAACAACAATCGGCTTCATTCCATTACCGGCGCCTCTATACATTCCACCGTGACAGTCTGCACGATCGGGTAAACCGCCGGCCCGAACTGGTTGTAAATCGCCACATCCGCAGCATCTCGCCCGTATCCCACTGAAATATAGCCGCCCCTCAGTTCCGTCTGAGTTGCATCGAAAGTGTACCAACGTCCACCGACATAGGCTTCGAACCAGGCATGCAGCTCCATCGGTTGCAAACCATAGAGGTAACCGACAACCATTCGAGCAGGAATGCACAAACTCCGGCACAACGCTATTCCCAAATGAGCCAAATCCCGACAAACGCCCTCTTGCCGCATATTGATTTCGATTGCAGATAAAGGGTAATCACTAGAGCCTGGACGGTAAGCTATCGTGCTCTTCAGCCAATCGACAATCGCTACAACCTGATCATAGCCGAGCAACCGCCCCGCTGTGATTTCCATGGCGAGATTGCCGAACCTGTCCGACTCGCAATAACGGCTGGGAAGTAGGTAGGCCAGCGTGCTTTCGGGCAAGGTCAATACATCGGTAAACGGCGCTCCCGGCATCTGATCGATGTAGCCGGCGATCATAATTTCCGAAGAAGTTCTGACCGAAAACATTCCAGGGGGAGCCATCAAGCGTTGGCAGAGATTTCCGTAATTGTCGGTATATTCGAACACCGCGACACTCGGCTGCAACGTATACGTTTCCCTCGCCACCCATTGCTGCGGTCCGCTCCTGGGACGAAGCATCAGAATAAAAGGGGTCGGCATATCGATTTCGAAAGACAGATGACAGTGCGTTCGCAACCACATAATCTTTTTCTCCTCAGAGATGAGTGATACTGTCAAAATTCCCCTGCCCCGTTGATCACGCCGGGAGGTCTCCTCCTACAACTAATAAAAAACCCGGAAACTTCTGCGAATTTCATCGAATTCATACAAATAAGGCTTGGCGACTTCATGGTTGGCGGCGATGACAATCAGGTCGTGTGAATAAACTGACGTGTTATACCAATTAAAACTGCCTTCGATAACGATGTAGTTATCGATCACACAATACTTTGAGTGAATCGGGGAATAAGGTACCGGGTGATCGTCCTGACCGTAGACCAATCCGATCGGTATGCCCGCGTCTTTAAGGCGTTGCACTGCCGGCAGCAACGGCCGCCTCAGCTCGTCATGCATGCTTCTTTCCACACCGATGCGTCCTTGTCGAGCCAAATGACCGTTAAATAGGATATGCACGTCCACCCCGCGTTGCCAGGCCTGAATCAAGGCATTGACGACGCTGTCGTGATGATCGCCGAGCAGATCCCCAATCAGGAAAAGGCAGATGCGTATTGAGTGCCGGGCACGGTGAATCTCCGCCAGAATGGCATGATGAGGCAGGTATCTTCTGCCGTTGCTCATAGTATGCCGACCGAAGGTATAAAGCAGATTGAAAGGACTGAGCGGATCGATGCCGTATTTCTGGATCACCCCGCCACGCTGACTTTGGAAAATATTATCGAGCAGGCGGCATACGCCTTTGGAATGAAAGGTCATACCCGATTCCCAATTGGCCCACCAACGATCGAATGTAATGTTGAACGAGCCCAAAATGCAATCCTCATCGTTAAAGATGATGAATTTGGTATGCATGTCGGGTTCCACTTCTATCAGATGATGTTTGGTGGTGCAGAATACTCCTATCAATTCAACCCGGGACATTTTGAGCCGGGCGTAGGTATAGCTGTTGGTCATCGTCATTTTTCGCCAATCGACGATGCACTGCACCCAAACCCCTTGCTCGCTAGCATGGATCAAATGATTGATGAAGTCGTTATCGTCGATACAGTCAACGCTGACCTTGATAGTGCAGAAACGGTCAGGATTTTGCCGTTTGCAATGAATCACCTTGTCGATGTGGTCGTGAATGAAGCGTTTTGGATGATAGGGATGATACGGCTGACCCTTGGTAAATTTGGGGGTCAAATGCAGCGAGTCGAAATGGTGGTTATACCAGTCCACATCGCTTTGCAACTCGACCGGGTTGAGTTCGTAGGTCCGATAGCGGTTCGGAGTGCTCCATTCGTCGTTGATATGACGCTGCTGAGGGTAACCGTCCTGCAATTGATGCCAATCCATGAAGATATACTCCTTTTCGGAAGGAATGGAATGTTCATTCAAATGGACGGTATAGGCGATTTTGATGCAGTTAACCTTCCCCAGATGGGTTGAAAACGGATAAATATAAAAGTCTCGGGTGCTGCGTTTATGTCGGTCCCAGTGGATATCATAGGCATCGGTATCGACGATATAATTCTCGCAGATGTTGTTGTCACGATAGACCTTAATGAAGACTTTAAGGTTCGCCGCAACGCCATGAAACATGTCGAATTCGATTTTTCCCCAGCGAATATCGAACGTATCTTTGAAGTCATTGATTCTTTGAAAAAAACCGCCCAGTTGTCCGAAAAACGGTTTGGCGTATTGTTCTGCGAACTGCATTGTCACCTCATCATGTAAATATGCGTCTGTAGGATTCGGATTGACTCATTATGACACCCTTCCTACTCGGATCTTCGGCGTGAATGGAAAACCTCAGTCTCGTCTTTTCAAACCTTAACGTTATAAGCGTCATTCGGTTGCAATGTTATCATTTCGGTTCAAACGTCATTAAATATCCGCAATGATCGGACACCCGGCCGTAATCCTGTTCGGTAAACATCACTTTTGCCGATGTTACCTGCAAATGGCTGTCCCGATTAAGAAAAATATAATCGATTCGATAGTCGTCGGCCAAGTAATCACCCCAGTGAGGATCGTTTACACGAAAGACTTTTTCGAACAACCCCTGTTGATTAGCCGCCAAATATTGGTCTTCGTATTCATGCCCGTCCACCACCAACCGGTAACCTTCCGATCCTGCTGCAATATTGAAATCTCCGCAAAGCAATGTGCTTTGTACCGACTTTCCGGAACGGCTTTTGGCCCATTCGCATAAGCGCAAAAACTGTTCGCGAAAACCGTCTTCCCACCAACTCAGATGTGCGGAGAAAACGTTGATTATCCCCATGTAGGGCACTTTTACTTGTGCCGCCGCCACTTTACGAGAATGAATGTTGTATATTTCATGACTGTCGGAGACATAACGAGCTTCCTGCTTGCTCAATGGAAAGCGGCTTAAGATCGCCACCCCTTCGCGGTATTTATCGAATCCCAAATGGGACCAGTCGGTATAGAGATGGAACGGCGCACGCAAGCGTTGATTGATGATGTTGACAGCATTGGACTGCCAGTCGCCGTGACCGTCGTTCCAGTTTTCCGCAACTTCCTGAAAACAAATGATATCGGTTTTTTGTTCGTCAATTGCTTTGGCGATCTGCCACAGCTTATGATCCTGATCGGCTTCCTGATAACAATGAAGATTCAGTATCATGACATGCAGCGGCTTATGGCTGGCAACATAGTTTCTGCCTGCGTTGTTATCCCACAATACCTGTCCGTGACTCTCGCAACAAATACTGTATTGCAGCTTGAAAGCACTACCAATTCTGAGACGGCAACTCCATAGTTGAACGCCGTATTGGTTGGGGTTACGCGCGTTACTTTTGACCTTGCCGTCCCAATAGTTGATTTTGCATTGGCAAGCGGTTTTGTGGGTATGCCGCCAATTATCGACCGTCCAGTGTATCGTCACCTTTTCCGCATGAACCGCTTTATCCAGTGCAACGGTAATCGGGATGGTTTTTTGTCCTTCCTGAAGCTGAGAGTGGTAACCGATATTCTGCACCAAAATATCGTTTCCGAGACGAATACCGCAATCGGCCTGGCTTTCGTAGTTATGCCCGTGATTATTATCCCAATATTCCTGACCGTTAACCCGATATCGCAAACCGAAACGGATATTACCGGGTAAGCGTTGGCTGGCCGTCAGATGCAAAGCAACTTTCGCCTCCCAGCATTCAATATCGTCAAATAAGCCGCTACGGAAATGCGCTGGCAACGTATGCCAAACGTCGTCTTCCCCCGACCAAAGTACATCAACTTGCTTATCGTAACCCAGATTTTGCACCCGAATGCAAAATACCAGTTCCTGGCGCGGGACCCTTTTTTTCCGGTTGATGACATTTTCAACATACAACAGCTGAACAGGATGCATCATTTTTCTCCATTAGGTTGGGAGTCGAAAACCGAGTCATAAATATTGAACCATGATTTGGTTTCACCTGATCCGGCCATACCGCAATTTAGCGCCTGAAAACTCTTATTGCAGCCCTCGGGAGCAATAGAATCGATAATCTATTGTTGGAAATATATCATCCATAATCTCCAAAGCAGTCAAATAACGTTCATCAATCCGGTTCTTCCGGATGGACTCGTGCAGATAATTGAAACGCGCCAAGTGATCCGTAATACGTTTGCGGGCGTATTCCACGGTCGTCCCGGACTTGATGATAAAAGGCCAATCGGAGGCCTGAGCTAGCAAGACGGAACGAACGGCTTGATTCAACGCTCGCCGCTGAAGATCACTAATCTTTAAACCGACTACGTCGTCCACCAGCTTTTCCATTTCGGCGGCGGCGCGATGAATCAACGGATATATCCAGTCGTTACTATCATTAAGCCAATAGGACGAATAGCCTTCCTCCCCCCAACTGGACGCCGAAGGTGTCGCTCGTTGTTGTTGTGGATACTGAGCCAAGTACTCGCTACAGGTCCGCGATTGAACGGAGTTGTCGGGGGTGGCCGCCATTCTTAACACCTGTTCCAACCATTGCGGTCCTTCAAACCACCAATGGCCGAATAGTTCTGCATCGAATGGCGCGATAATCATCGGCGGATTATCCATGCTATCGCACAACTGTTCGATATGTCTTTGCTGTTGGACGATAAAATCGTTCGCATGTTGACAAGCCTTGGCACTTGCTATTTCCGGTCGATACAGTTGTTTGTCGGCATTCGGTCCGGTTACCCGATGATATTTAATGCCGGTATTGGTGCGAATCTGTCCGTCGAGAATGTAAGGCGCAATATAATCGAGCTCTCGCTCGAAACCGATATCGCTATGGTACTCGCGATAATCGGCATCTCCGGGATAGCCCTCCTCAGCGCTCCATACTTGCCTTGAGGAATACGGGTCCCGACCGAAGGCGTATATGTCTGCACCACATTCGAGCGGAGCATAAACACCTTGTAGAGGAACTTCGCTGGCCTCTGTAATGCCGTGGGTGTCGAGGAAGAAGTAACGAATTCCGACCTGTTTCAAAATGTTTTCCAAACCGGGATAATAGCCGCATTCCGGCAACCAAAAGCCTTCCGGGGGAAAACCGAAAGCATTCTGGAAAGTCTCGATACCCGTACTAATCTGGCAACGGACGGCCGTTTCGCTGCAATTTAATAAAGGCAAAAAACCATGGGTCGCAGCGGTCGTCATCAGTTCCAATCGCCCCGAGATCTGATGCTTCTTAAAAGCGGCCAGCAAATCCCCCTGGTATTGCTCCTGATACACCTGTAGCGTTTCACTAAAGCGACGTTGGTATAAGCGAGCCAGACGCTGATATTCCGGCTGTTCGCGAGTACGTTCGATTTCCTTATCCGCCAGTTCTAGCAAGCGATTGAGATGTTTTAGGTAACGCTCGCGCAATAAATCATCCTGTAACAAAGTGATCAAGGTCGGCGATAGTGAAATCGTTAAGCGGTAATTAACAAGCTCCGTCTGCAGGCGATCCAGCATCGCAATCAACGGAACGTAACATTCGGTAATCGCCTCAAACAACCAGTTTTCTTCAAAAAAACTCTCATGTTCGGGATGCCTGACATAGGGCATATGGGCATGCAGGACGATGGCAAGAAGCCCTTTTCTCATCAAAGCTGTTTTCCTTTGCCGGATGCACTGATTTTGTTATGTACCATAGTGACAGCAGCCGACTTCTGCACGGGTATATCCGTCCTTGGGAGATAAGCCGTGTCCGAACTTGCGACGGCGGCAAACCGTTTTAAGGAAGGTTCGTCGAGACCGATGGCGGCGGAAAAGTAATTGCCCGATATGGCCTCAGGTACCGTCACTGTTTGCTGGGATATGGAAGCATCAACCTCCATATCAAACCATTGCTCTCGATAGCTCTCAATCGTACGGCTGTCGGGCATGGTATAAACTCTTAAGATTAGCGGTTGTTCAGGTAAAGACTCAAATGCAGTTCCGTCAAGATGCCAATAGGCATGCAGATGAGTCGGATCAACCGGCAACAAAACGATTTCGGAACGGAAAACGGGCTTTAACGCATACGATGCATATTCGCGACTGATTTCTTCACTGATCGATAACATTTCCTGCGCTGACAGCCGAAGTCGGGAATACCCCAACGAAATGCGACTTGAATAGGCAGGTTTATAATCTCGGCTGATCTGTTCGCTAATCTGCAATAGCTCTCCGGGTGAATAAACACGGGAACTGTTTCTTGACTTAAAACATGCCATCACTAGCGATAATTATTCTTATAGTTCATCCATACGCCCGCTTCGCACCGACGAGCTATCAAAAACAAGAGCATTTTGACTCGAAACGCCCGGTTTTGGTGCGTATTCGGCAAAGTCGTTACATCTCCTGAATGCTTAAAAACTCTACCCTCTGGCAATCATTAATGCAAGGTATTTTCGTATCGCGACTTAACACAAAAAGATTGTTCAAATGGTAGGCAAATACCCTACAATGAATATAACGTTGTTTGAAAACTAAGCTTTTGCTTACAGTTTTAGTTTTGTAGAATTTGAGCTTTTGACAATCCCCCTAACGAGGACATGCAGAAAATAGAATTTAAAATAAAGCCCGGAAGCCCTTATCCACATGGCGCCAAGGTAAATGATGGCGGAGTGAATTTTTCTCTTTTCAGCCGTCATGCCGAAGAAGTGGAATTGCTGCTATTCAAATCCGTGGACTGCAAAGAGCCTTTCCAGGTCATCCAATTGCAAAAACAAATAAACCGTACGTTTTTTTCCTGGCACGTCTTTGTCAAGCACCTCCCACCCGGCACCTGTTACAGCTGGCGGGTCAACGGCCCCTCCGATACCCGCCATACCGGGCTCCGTTTTGATAAAGAAAAACATCTGCTGGACCCTTGGGCCAAAGCCGTCAGCGATAAGCACTGGGATCGCACGTCCGCCTGCCTCCCGGGAGACAACGGCCATTGCTCGATGCGCAGTGTGGTTGTCGACGAGCATTACGATTGGGAAGGAGATAAACCGCTAGCAATCCGTAGCGAAAAGGCGGTCATCTACGAATTGCACGTAGGCGGTTACACCCGTCATCCCTCGTCATGTGTGCAAAATCCAGGCACATTTACCGGACTGATCGAAAAAATACCCTATTTGAAAGAACTCGGCATTACCCATGTCGAATTACTACCTGTTATGGCCTTCGACGAACAAGACGTTCCCGAACACACAGCCGAACTGGGATTGAAAAACTATTGGGGTTACAGCACCCACAGTTTTTTCAGCCCTCACCCCGGCTATTGCGCGACACCGGATCAGGGAACTCATCAACAGGAATTCAGGGATCTGGTTAAAGCGTTGCATAAAGCCGGCATCGGCGTGATTATGGATGTGGTTTTCAACCACACTTCCGAAGCCGGTACCGATGGACCGGTCATCAATTTTAAGGGGATTGCCGGTAACAGCTTTTACTTGATCGACAAGATGAATAAAAGCATCTTCCATGACTATACCGGTTGCGGTAATACCGTCAATGCCAATCATCCTTTGGTCTCGCGATTCATCATTAGTTGCTTGGAATACTGGGTCAGGGACATGCATGTCGACGGCTTTCGTTTTGACTTGGCCAGCGCATTGTCGCGCGGCGAGGATGGCTCTGTCCTGCAGGACCCTCCAATCGTTTGGGGCATTGAATTATCGGAACAACTGGCCAAAACCAAACTGATTGCCGAGGCATGGGATGCCACCGGGCTGTACCAGGTCGGTTGTTTTCCCGGATACCGATGGGCGGAATGGAACGGTATTTACCGCGATGTGATCCGCCAATTCGTCCGCGGCGACAGAGGCCTTATTAAGGATGTCGCCACCCGCATTTGCGGCAGTAGCGACCTCTACGAACATCAACATCGTCTGCCCATCAGCAGCATCAACTTCGTCACATGCCACGACGGCTTTACGTTAAACGACCTCTTCAGCTACAACGACAAGCATAATCTGGCCAACGGCGAACATAATCGCGACGGTTGCAACCATAATCTCAGCTCAAATTGCGGAGCGGAAGGTGAAACGGACGATCTTGTTGTTTTGAAATTTCGCAGACAACAAGCCAAAAATGTTTTCGCCATCCTATTGCTCAGTCAAGGTGTACCGATGCTATTGGCGGGCGATGAATTCTTGCACACGCAAAAAGGTAACAATAATTGCTATTGCCAAGACAATGAATTGACTTGGCTCGATTGGACGATGGCAGAACACAACGCAGACATGGTTCGCTTCGTTAAATTAATGATCAAATTACGAAAACGACATGACGCGCTGATGCGCCGACATTTTTTCACCGGTAAAAAAATCAAAGGCCGTGAGATTGCAGACATCAGCTGGAGCGGCTTACAAGCAGGAGAAAGCCCGGACTGGGATGATCCCGAAGCGCAGGTAATTGCTTTCACCCTCGGTGCCGTTGACCTTAAGGAACCGGACATTCATATCATTATGAACATGTCCAACCAGCAACTTTCCGCTTCGTTGCCAATTATCGAAGAACGCGTATGGAATTTATCGGTGGATACATCTCTGCATTCTCCGGAAGATATTATTCCTCGGACGCAGCAGGTGCCGATCGATGGCAAGGAGTACATCGTCAATCCCCATTCGGTCGTTGTATTCGAAAATGCTTTGACCGGAAGCGACAATTAATGAGCGCCGGCTGGCTGAAGATAAGATTATTCGATAGTTACTGACCATCGGCAAAACGGTCGCGGATCTCCAGAAATTGATCCAGATTGTTGATCAATAGTTTAACCAGCCGGGGATCGAAATGTTTGCCGCTCTCACCTTGCAACAAATCAAGAACATCGGATAAAGGCCACGCTTTTTTATAACACCTGTCGCTACCCAATGCATCGAATACATCGGCCAGTGCAGTGATTCGGCCGAACACATGAATCTGAACTTTTTCCAATCCGTTTGGGTAACCGCTCCCGTCCCATTTTTCATGATGGGATAACGCAATGATCGCCCCCATATCCATCACCATCAATTGAGAGCCGCTTAACAAATCGTGACCTCTTTGCGCGTGAGTTTTCATAATTTTCCATTCATCGGAGGACAATTTGCCGGGTTTATGGAGTATGCGGTCAGGAATACTCATTTTGCCGATATCATGTAAGGGTGATGCGATTTTAAGTAATTCCGCCTCCTCGTTTGTCAGTCCGACCAGTTGCGCAAGCAACTCCGAATAAAAAGCGACGCGTTTGACATGATTTCCCGTTTCATTGGAACGCGATTCGACAATTTCTCCCAACCGATAAATCAACTCTCGCTGACTACTGGCAATCAAATCGTTGAGGTGAATATTTTCCAGAATAACGATCAGATTCTCGGTAAAAATATTCAACAAATGCCTGTCCAGTTGCGACAAAGGATGTTCGACCCGAGCATAAAACAAGATGACCGTGGTTTTATTGGCGCAGTACATTACCAAGCTGTTGCGATGATAAACATTCGCTTGATTGTTATATGCCTGCATCAGGATTGCCGACTTTTCCGGTGGCAGTTCGTCAAGGCTAACGGTTTCCGTCTCCAATTCTCCCTCTTCCACCGAATAAACCTTAAACTTTTTGCCGTCGAATTCGAACGCATTGGTTTCACAGGAGAATATAACCGTATCATCCAGATTCAACAGACTGACCATCTGTCCCATCGTCACCCCGATAAATTTGCTTAGCGCTCCGCGCGAAGAAATTCCCCGGGAGGCCACAATCAGTTTTTCCAATCCTCGCTTACTTTTTTCCAGCGTAACAATGTCGCGATAAGTCCTCAGACTGGCATACATCAATGTAGTCAATTTACTGGCAGTGAGTTCGGTTTTACTCTTGTAATCGTTGATATCGTAATCGCGAATGACTTTTTGTTCAGGGGCCTGTCCGGGCTGTCCGGTTCTCAGTACAATTCTGGCAGTCAAGTTATGAAGCTCCTGGCGAATGATATGCACCAACTCCAGTCCCGCATGTTCAGACTCCATCACCACATCCAGCAAAATTAGGGCGATATCTTTTTCTTGCTGCAATATTTGTTTGGCCTCGAGCGCGGAATAAGCATGAAAAAAACTCAATTTACGCCCTTCAAAAACGAAATTTTTCAAGGCTAATCCGGTAATCGTATGAACATCCTGTTCATCGTCGACGATCAGAATTTTCCATGTCGGCCAAAAAGGCAGACTTTCATCGGTCGAATCTTCGTCCGCAAAAAACAAGTCTGTCATATTTTAGCCTCCTGAAAGATCCTGACGGTTGCCATTGAAAAAACCATAATAAAAGTAATCATATTGGGCTTACTCAGCCTTCATACAAAAATTCTCATGACTTCGTTAGCCTGCGCCTCGATTTCCGTTTTCCGCTGCGTTACTGCTTCCACATCGAAGTTCAGCCGCTGCGCCACACCTCGCTGGATCGCGCCAAGATAGTCTGTTTCAGTTTTCTCCCGCGTAAAATAGCCTGCGATACAAAGCGCAATATGTAAAATTGCCGCCTGCATCAGATAATGCCCGGCCATTGCCGGCTGATGCTGAAATTTGATCGGTTCGGTAATACTTTTAGGAAGATTCCAAATATTTAACAAAGCGGCTCCCAGCTCGGCACAACTATACCCGGTAACCTCCAATTCTCGATGCCAAGGATACTGCCTATCGTTCACGGTAACTAAAGCGGTGGCCGCCACATCCGGCAATTGCTCAAGCAACAGCAACTGTCCGATGTTATGCAACAGGCCGGTCACAAATAACATTTCCTTCCCTTTCCCGACCTGTTGCTTGGATATTGCGCCGGTAAGCAACGCACAGTAGATGGAATGGCGCCAAAATTGTTTCATTTCGATGAAACGTCCCCCGGCTCCTTTGAATACCGCTGCGGCCGATGTCGCTAACGCCAATTGATACAATGATTCGGTCCCGACCAACGTAATCGCCTGAGAAATCGATGCAACCCTCGCCGGAAAAGCGTATAAAGCGCTGTTGGCCAGTTGAAGCAAACGGGCGGATAAAGCGGTGTCGGTCTGGATCAGTCGGGCAATTTCGGCAGCGCTTCCGCCTTCGTCGATCAACTCGCGGAGTCTCAAACAAATATCGGGTAATGTATATAGTTTTCCTGCATTATCTATGACTTTATCCAAATCAAACAAATACTGAGGCATGTGCTTTCCTTTGGTCCTCGAAAATATCGGGTTATCCGACAAAAAGGAAGATGACAAGCTAAGCCCTAAGTCGCGCTGAGCACTTGATGACCGAGTCGTTCTGTCGGAGACCGGGTTAAAATTATAGTGTATCCTTTTCGTTCTAACGTTTTTTTTAATGTGCTAGGCTTAATTTACTAAAAACTCGTAAACAAATCACCGGACAAACCCATGAATGAGAAACAGTCCCAACGCATTGCCGACCTCAAAATTCCATTGGAACGGGACTTGTTCTGCCGCTCCTTAATCAGCGAATTAGCCGGTATGTTACAAGACGTTGTCGGTTTAAAAGAATCCGAGGGATATATTAGCCTAGTAGGGAAACATATCGGCGAATGGATTAACCAATGCTATAAATCCGAACTTAACCAAGAGAAACTCGATAGGCAACAGGTTGTTGACGTACTGGTGGATTTGAAATCCCGCATCCACGGTGAATTTCGTGTTGTCGATCAGGATGAAAAAAAAGTCGTTCTCAAAAACAGCCGGTGCCCTTTCGAAGACAAGGTGAAAGACCGCCAATGCATGTGCATGATGACTTCCAATGTCTTCGGCACCATCACCGCCAATAATTTAGGTTACGCCAAAGTCATCCTGGAGAAAACCATCGCTAAAGGCGACCCCGAATGTGAAGTCATCGTCCAGTTCGACCCTGACCAATCGACGGACATGGAAGGCCGGGAATATTTCAATCTGAATGCTTAAATGTTACTGGTTGAATACTTTCTAAAGCTAACTCACGCCTCGGCAGAGCCGGCTTGCTTACTCACTCTGCAAGGCGACATTCTGGCGTTTAACCCTTCTATGGCACAGCTCACAGGGCGAAAGCACCACATGGCCAAAGGCTTGCCTTTTACCGATTTTTTAGCCGCAAAAAACGAAACATTATCCGTCTATCTTCAAACGGCCGCAGGAAGCACCGAAGCCGTTCCAGGCTTAGTCAAAATACTCGATCATGAAAAACGCGCTATCGACTGCCATTGTCATACGTCGCTGATATTTTCAAAACATGACGATGATCAACCGTGCTTACTGATGCGTCTAAACATACCCCATCTGCAAGACAATATCTTCACGTTGCTCAACGCCGAACTGGAAACATTACGCCATAAACATCACGAACTGAGAAAGCAAAAAGCACAACTCAACAATTACATTAAGGAACGTACCCAACGGCTTTCCCAGGAGATTAGAGAACGTAAAGCAGCCCAGAAAACTTTGTTGCAAGCCGAAAAAATGGCCGCGCTCGGCAGTTTAGTCAGCGGTGTCGCCCATGAGATCAACACTCCCATCGGAGTCGGAGTGACCGGCGCTTCGCACATGGAAGACATCACCCGCCATTTTAAACGTTTGTTTAACGACAATCTGATGAAAAAATCCGACCTGACCGAATTCCTCAATGAATGCGAGCAGACTTCGCGTATTATTCACAGCAATCTGCAACGCGCCTCGGAGCTGATTCTCAGTTTCAAGCAAGTGGCGGTCGATCAATCCAGTGAAGAACGACGTAAATTCAATATCAAACTCTATATAGACGACATATTGCTCAGCCTCTATCCGACCTTAAAAAAAACGGCCCATCAAATCACCTTTCATTGCCCGGACAACCTCGAAGTCAATAGCTACCCCGGCGCTTTCTCGCAGATTCTGACTAACTTGATCATGAACAGTATGACACACGGATTTGAAGATATGGAAGCCGGCAGCATAACGATCAATGTATTTACCGAAGACCATCATTACCATTTGATTTACCAGGATAACGGTAAAGGCATGACGGAAGAACAGCGAGAAAAAATCTTTGACCCGTTCTTCACCACCAAACGTGGAAAAGGCGGCTCGGGTCTTGGCATGCACGTGGTTTACAACCTGGTTTGTGAAAAACTGGCCGGCACCATCGATTGCAGCAGCCGTCCGGGTCAAGGGGTGCTATTTGATATATCCATACCGCTAAACTGATCACCTTTTCCAACATCCACCGGGGAACAATTCGATCGCAATGTTATAATTAACACCCAATATTTATCATACCTGCTCAATCAACTCTAATCAGGAAGCCATGGATCAATCGATTATTTACGCCTTGGATTTTGACGGCGTCATCTGCGATAGTGCTATCGAAACAGGGATTGCCGGCTGGAAAGCCGCAACCCGAATTTGGGACGATATGCCGACAACGCTACCCGAATCCGACTTGATCGATAAATTTCGGCTTGTGCGGCCAGCGATTGAAACCGGCTTCGAATCCATTGCCGCTATACGGCTGTTGTTTACAGGAAGTAGCGCGGAATCCCTGTTGACAGAATTTCAGGAAAAGCAGCAACAGCTTATGCAGCAATACGAACTGGATCAAAACTATTTTAAACAGGTATTCGGCAGTATTAGGGATCAATGGATCGCCGACTCACCGGACGAATGGATTCAGATGAATCCCTTGTTCCCAGGTGTAGCGGAAAAACTGAACCGGCTGGTCGTTCGAAACAATTGGTATATCGTCACCACCAAGCAGGAGCGTTTCGTCGCGGAAATATTGAAGGCGAACGGCATCGAATTGCCGGGAGAACGCATTTTCGGGCTGGACCGAAACATGAGTAAAGCCGAAGTTCTGCTGGTATTGCAACACAATCACCCGGGACAGCCGATTCATTTTGTCGAAGACAGACTGCCGGCGTTATTACAAATCGTTCAGAATGACAAACTCCAATCCATTAAACTATTTTTTGCCGACTGGGGTTACAACACAAGAAAAGATAAAATAGAAGCGGCTCAATATGGCATCAGCCGTATGGGTCTGGAAGATTTCCTTGCCTGATACTGCAAGCATAGAAAGAGAAAGCAGCGTTAAGTTCCTCCCATGATCGGGTCGAACTTATTTCCCCCTTAACCAGTATACGAAAGTGTAATAGCAGACAATTAAAAACTACTTTTCAAATCAAAACTCACGTTGCTTAAAATTGCGGCTGTGGCAAAAATAACGGTCGAAACGATAAATTCTCCCGCCATAAATCCGAAAATGCCGAATATGAATAACACACTCACTAAGATATCTTTTTTTAAGTCACTCATCGAAGTATCCTCTTTTTAAAATTAAAGTTTAGGTTTTAGTCCAAATAAAAATTTATTCGAGGTTAACTATAGTTTGGAAACATAAAGAAAACAATAGAACCATTTTTAATCAATTTGTTTGCATATAAGAAACAATAATCATCAATATTTCACACTGTTGTCATATATCAACGCTAAAATATCGGTTGCCGGACTGCCCTCCACCCAAAAGCAGAATTTATCCTTCTTTATAGTCCACCGGATACGGTGTCAGCTGCCAGATTTCCCGGTTGTATTCTTGGATGGTGCGATCCGAAGAAAATTTACCGCAATACGCCACGTTGGCGATACTCATAACGGTCCAACGATCACAGTCGCGATAAGCGTCTTCAACGCGTTGCTGAGCATCTATGTAACTGCGAAAATCGGCAATGGTCATCCACGGATCGAACGGGCTTTTGATCGATTCGATCAACGTATCGAAAACACCCGGTTGCAGTTGATTGAAATGTCCGCATTCCAATAATTGCATAACCTGTTGCAAATCTTCATCCTGTTCGATAATCGATACCGGATCGTAATGATCACGCCGTTCGGCCACTTGGTCTTCGGTCAATCCGAAGTGGAAAAAATTTTCGTCGCCGACTTCCCGACAAATCTCGATATTAGCGCCGTCCAATGTGCCGATTGTTATGGCACCGTTCATCATCAGCTTCATGTTACCGGTGCCGGACGCTTCCATTCCCGCAGTCGAAATCTGCTCCGATAAATCGGCGCCGGGACAAATAACCTCCATTGCCGAAACCCGGTAATCAGGTAAAAAAACCAAGGTCAGATAACCTTTGACGCTAAGATCTTCATTGATAACGTCGGCTACGTTGTTGACCAATCTGATAATTTTTTTAGCCATTTCGTATCCTGGAGCAGCTTTGCCTGCAATCAGGACGCAACGTGATACGAAATTTTCCGTCTCTCCACGTTTGATCCGGTTGTACAAATGGATAACATGCAAAATTTTTAGCAATTGCCGTTTGTATTCGTGGATGCGTTTGACCTGAACGTCAAAAATAGCATCGATATTGATGTCGATATCGTGTAGCTGTTTCTTGTAATCGACCAATCTCTGTTTAGCCGCCTGTTTGACAGCCTTCCAGCGCTCCTTGAACTTTTCGTCGTTGGCGTAAGGCATCAGTTGCTGCAACAAGGATAAATCCTCTATCCATCCCGGCCCTATCGTCTCCGTGATCAAATCGGACAATGCCGGATTGCAATTCATCAGCCACCGACGGGGCGTGACTCCGTTGGTCTTATTGTTGAACTTATCGGGCCATAGTCGATAGAAATCGGCGAACAAATGTTGTTGCAACAATCTGGAATGCAATTCGGCAACGCCATTTACCGAAAAAGAGCCGACGATAGCAAGATGAGCCATCCGAACTTGTTTCTCACCGCCTTCTTCAATGATCGACATCCCCCGCAATTTATCGATGTCACCGGGCCATTTCGCCGATACTTCAGCCAAAAACCGGGCATTGATTTCAAAAATAATCTCCATCGGACGAGGCAACAGTCTTTGTAACATCACTACCGGCCACTTTTCCAACGCTTCCGGAAGCAAGGTATGATTCGTGTAAGCCATGCTACGACGGGTAAGTGACCAAGCCCGATCCCAAGGCAGTCCGTGAGCATCCATCAGTAAGCGCATCAGTTCGGCGACTGCGATACTGGGATGGGTATCGTTTAACTGAAAACAGTTTTTTTCCGCAAACCGGCTGAAATCTTCGCCGTACAATCCTACCCAATGGGCAATAACATCCTGCAAGCTGGCCGATGCTAAAAAATACTGTTGACGCAATCTGAGCTCTTTGCCGTTTTTATTGGAGTCGTTCGGATAAAGCACCATGGTGATGTTTTCGGCGCTGATTTTTTCGCCAACCGCGTCGGCATAGTCCCCTGAATTAAACTCGTCGAGATCGAACTCTTCGGTCGCCACCGCTTTCCATAGCCTTAACGTATTGACGGTGTTATTCCGAAATCCAGGAATGGGCGTGTCATAAGGTACAGCCAATACGTCGTGGGTATCTTGCCAGACGAATTTCAAGTTTCCGCTTTCGTCCTTATACACACGGGTTTGTCCTTCGAATTTAATCCGATGTGCATATTCCAGTCGCTTGATTTCCCAAACATTACGCATTCTCAACCAGTGATCGGGCTTTTCCTTCTGCTCGCCATTAACGATTTCCTGGGTAAACATACCGTATTCGTATCGGAGGCCGTAACCGATAACCGGCAACTGCAATGTTGCACAACTGTCCATAAAACAAGCCGCAAGCCGCCCCAATCCGCCATTACCTAAACCGGCATCGATCTCGCTGCCGATTAGCTCTTCGACCTCTATCCCTAATTCGTACATCGCGCGGGTGGCGGAATCAGTGATTCCCAAGTTGAGCATGGCGTTACTCAAAGATCTTCCCATCAGATATTCCATGGATAGATAAAAAGTCCTTTTAGCCTTAGCCCGTTTATAGGTCCGATGCGTTTCTTTCCAGCGTTCCATCAGACGGTCGCGAATAGTCAGGCCGAGAGCCTCGTAAGCATAATGAATGTTTTTACTTTGCTCGTCGCGGCCCAACAGGTTCACATAATATTCTTTAAAATTTTCGACGAAATCTTTCTTTTTAAGACCTTTTCCCGGCAATTTAATAATCGATTCGCTGGGTTTGCTGAGGATAAATTTTTGATTCGGCATAACAAGTGGAAACCATTGCTTTTCTTCGGCTTGAAAAAAGTTAAAACAACTAAAACCGAAACGTGTTCTCGTCACAACATAGACAGGCGAAAAAATCACAAGCTGAATCAAAGATCGGCCAGCCTTGAAAATTTCCGTCATCTGTCAAGCATTCTATATAACGTTTGGGTATGACAATGAGATGACAAATCGATATTTATCGATGAAAGCGTAGCGTTAATCGTTTTAGACGATGGTTTAGGTAGGTGATAATAGATTCTAAACGCCGGGATAGAAAGCGGGCTCACTGCCGGCTGTGGAAAAGAACCGCCTGTTTTTTTGAATTTATTCCGGTCGTTTTCTCTCAAATTTTTAAGAAATGACGGGAATACCTCTGCGTATGATCCGACAGCCCCATCTGCCGCTAACATTGTTGAAAACGAGGCGGAAACAGGTGGAGCCTGATGAGCCTGTGATGAAGTCTGTGATTAGATTATTTAAAATGTCCCCAACACCGAGAGCAAATAATCGATATCCTTGTCCGTATGCTCGGCTGACACTTGCAGTCTGATTTCCTGCTCACCTTTGGCGACGACAGGATAGTTCAGTCCGGTCGCTAAAATGTCGTGATCGAACAAATGCCGGGTCAAGGCGCTGGTTCTGGCAGTGTAGCGTACCAGAATCGGGACGACGGGATGCTCGCCGGGCAATGTTTCGAATCCGGCAGTCACAATACCGGCCCTAAGTTTTGCGGTCAATGCCTTCAAATGGGCCAACAAGGCTTTTCCTTCTTCGCTGTCAACGATTTTAACCGCTGTGGCGGCGGCTGCCGCTTCTCCCGGCGTTATCGGATTCGAATAAATATAAGAAACCGCCGTTTCCCGCAAATAATCGACGATCTGCCGTTTTGCCACAACGTAACCGCCGTTAACACCAAAAGCCTTGCCCAACGTTGCGATCAGCACGTCGGCCTGAGCTCCGGTCGCTTCCTCAGTCCCGCGGCCGTTGACTCCGAGCGCGCCAACACCGTGTGAATCATCGATAACGGTAAAAATGCCCTGTTCATAACCGACTTCACGAGCATTGCAAATTTCGGCAATCTGCTGCAGCGGTGCATGATCGCCGCGCATGCTGAACACGCCGTCGCTGACCACGCAAACCCGCTTGTATCGGCCTTCGTGCTCAACCAAAATCCTTTCCAGCTCGGTCAGATTCAAATGCGGATAAACCGCTTTGCCGCCAACTTTACCTAAACGGATAGCGTTGATGATGCAGTTATGATTCAGTTCGTCGCTGACAACCAAGGTACTTTCATCGATCAACGCAGGTAAAATGCCGATCATGGCTGCATACGCGGAGCTGAATAGCATTCCCGCTTCCCGGCCGTGAAAGGCCGCCAACATTTGTTCCAATTCGACATGCGGTGAGAAACATCCGCTGATAAACCGCACCGCTCCCGGACCGACTCCGTATTTTCGGCTCGCCGATTCTTCCGCTGCAATCACGCGGGGATGCCTGCCCAGACCGAGATAAGCATTAGCGTTCATTCTCAAATATTCCCGACCGGGGAAATTTTCCAGCAACACTCTGGGGCCGTAACCGTCCTTGGGCTCGCAAAAGCCGGTGATGATTTTTTCCAAACCTTTGGCCGTTCCCTGCTCCTTCAAAGCCTGAAAATGCCGGTCCAAAACCGGTATTAATTTCTTCGCGCTCATACCATTTGCCTCATGTGTTGCAGCATATCCCTTACCATAGCCGGCATGTCGTAACTCGGCTGCCATCTCCATTCATTACGAGCGGCATCGTCCTGCATATGCGCAGGCCAGGAGTCGGCAATAGCCTGCCTCACCGGATCAATACGGTAACCGATCGTGAAATCAGGCAGGTGTTTTTTGATCTCCTCCGCCAGTTGCGCCGGCGTAAAGCTCATAGCGGTGATATTGAAAGCGTTGTGATGTATCAAAGAGGCCGGGTCTGCCCGCATCAACTGAATGATGGCGGAAATTGCATCTGGCATGTACATCATATCCAGTTGCGTATTCGCCTTTAAGAAACAATCATAATGCCCTTTGCGCAATGCAGCCTCGAAGATTTCCACAGCATAATCGGTCGTGCCGCCACCGGGAGCCGTTTTATAGGAAATCAATCCTGGAAAACGCACCCCACGCGCGTCGACGCCGAAATGCTGCTGATAATAATTGCACAACAATTCGCCTGAAACTTTACTAATCCCGTAAATGGTGTTGGGATGCTGAATGGTGTCTTGCGGGGTATCGTTTTTGGGCGTATCGGGACCGAAAGCACCGATCGAACTGGGGAAAAATACCGAACAATGGTTTTGTCTGGCTGTCTCCAACACGTTCAGCAATCCGTTCATGTTGATGTCCCAAGCCTGCTGCGGGTCGCTTTCGGCGACTGCCGACAATAATGCCGCCAGATGAAAAATGCAGTCGATTTGATGATCGGCGAAAATAGCCTGAAATGCGGACTTATCCCGAATATCCAGACTGTAATAATGCCCTATCGGCATTGAGGAATCGGGCTGCCGGCGATGTCCAACGGCAATAATATTTTCAGCACCGTAAATTTCCGCCAAAGCCGGAACCAATTCCGAACCGATTTGACCGGTCGCGCCGGTAACTATTTTCTTCATCCGCAAACTCCAGTCTGTTCTCCGTTCTCATTTTCTCTACCGGGCAACTGAAAACGGCAGATAAACGATTATGACCTCATGGATCCAATGGATCGACGGATTCCGTTCAGAAAATCAGTTTTTAGCTTTGAAACGACAGTTGATCACCAAACCGGTTTCGCCAATCCTCGCCGAACCGTTCCACCGCCGGTTGTACCGCCGGATGGCAAAGCATTTGTTCCGCCACATCGAGCGGCAACGTAATTGCAGCAATACCAGTCTCTATCACCGACATGGCTTGCCGCGTGCTTTTGAAACTGGCTGCCAGGATTTTACTCGGCAACCCGTGACGCTGCAGCAGCGTTTGCAATTCAGCTACCACGGCTACACCGTCCACGCCCAACATATCGATCCGGTTAACATAAGGCGCCAGGTAGTCCGCACCGGTCAAAGCCGCCAAAAAACCTTGTTGGACACTATACACCGCTGTCGCCAGCACCGGAATATTTTCCGCCTTGATACGTTTGATTGCGGCCAATCCCGTTTCCGTCGCAGGCACCTTCACCACCACATCATACGGCAGCGCATGCAGCTTAACGGCTTCGGCTACCATCGCATCAACCGTCTCGCTGACAACCTGAACATGAAAACGCGCCGTCGTCCCCAATGTTTTACTGAGCTCTGCTAGCAAAAGATTCACGCCAATACCGGCCGTTGCCAAAATGGAAGGATTGGTGGTAACGCCCCGCAATGGCAAACTATTGTTGAGACGGGTTATCCGCCCTAAATCGGCACTGTCAAGATAGAGTTCGAACATATGGTTTCGTTTTGAATAATCGAGCGATTATTGTAGCGGACAGATCTAGAAACAAGCAATCAACCGACTTTGTAACGAAATCGTCATATTCCGGTAACATAAAAAAGTTATAAGAAAGCATTGAAAAGACTTGCAGAGAATGCCATGCGCAGCTTAATCAGAAGTTTTCAAGGCATTGGCCGCTTTCTGAACCGAAAACATCGACAATCCATCGAACGCAAGCAACAACTGCTAGTTCTATTGAAACAATTAAGACAACGCGAACGAACCATCCGGCAAGAGATGCTAACAAATCGGTCCGCTAATCATCACGGCGAACATCAATCATTGCAGATCGACGCCGAAATCACCAACAGACAGCGCCGGAAAGGCGTAAAATTACTGAAAACACTTATTCAGGAAATACGCGCCAAAGCCTAACCCGTCAGACCTAATCGACGCACTGCCCAACATTTTCCTGATTTCGGTGACTGCCAGCCAAAGTCAACATGGACTCACACACTCTTCATTCTTTTGATAGCGAATTAAGCCTACTGCATAAACAAGTGCTGGAAATGGCCAATCTGACTATTGCCCAATTCGAAACGATTACTCAGGCCCTCAATAACTGTGATACCGACCTGGCGGTAAAGGTTATCCGGCAGGATACCGGGGTCGATCAATACGAACTGAAAATCGATTCGAAAGTGCTGACGACATTGGCCTTGCATCATCCGGTCGCGAATGATTTGCGCACTGTGGTCGCCATCTCCAAAATCGTTACCGACCTGGAAAGAATCGGCGACGAACTGGTCAAAATAGCCCGACTTACGATCGATTTGTATTCGGCGGACAATAGCAGACCGCACGGAAAATTACTCCGTGAAATCGCCGTTCTTACCGAAATGAACAAAGCCATGCTGCTAAAAACCGCACATTGCTTCGACACCGGAACCATTGAGGAAGCTTACGAATTAATCAATAGCGAAGAAATCTGCAACCGGGAATTGCAGAATTGCCTGACCCGACAATTCAATATCGTATTGGAGGATGCCCGGTTAATCGGTACTACGCTGGACATCCTGCAAATCATCAATTGCCTGGAACGTTGCAGCGAACACTGTCTCAGCATCGCCGAACACAGGGTGTTTATGATCGAAGGGAAGGATATCAGACACCAAAAGTCTAGCTGACTGACGCCTCCGGCATTTCCCAGTGGCAACGCTTCACCAGTTCGCGATAATCCTCCATCGCTCTGAGAACGACCTCATGCGCTTCGTAGCGGCCATAGACGCTCGCAATTTCACAAGTGCTTTTTTCGCCGGGCAGATTTTTGTACGTCAGAAAATAATGTTTCAACCGATTGATATAGGATTCGGGACAATCCGAAATGTCATTCCATTGCTCGTGAAATTCGTCGCCTTTCATCACGGCAATAATCTTGTCATCAGCCTCGCCTCGGTCGATTAATCGAAAACCGCCGATCGGAATCGCTTCCAGAAGAATATTGCCGTGCATGACACTACGCTCGCTCAGAACACAAATATCCAGAGGATCCTTATCCCCGTGGCCGACTTGTCGCTCGGATTTCAATGTTGCAAATTCTGCAATTTTTTCACCGCAATAAGTCTGAGGGATAAAACCGTACAAGGTCGGAATGGTGTTAGAAAATTTTTGCGGCCGGTCGACTTTTAGATAACCGCTCTGTTTA
This sequence comes from Methylococcaceae bacterium, assembly GCA_050304855.1. Classification (GTDB taxonomy): domain Bacteria; phylum Pseudomonadota; class Gammaproteobacteria; order Methylococcales; family Methylomonadaceae; genus Methylomarinum. The sequence continues at coordinate 6,376 of JBNLEI010000311.1, read as the reverse complement.
TCGATTTCATATTTAACGGTATCGGTAGGTACTATTTCTATAAATGCAGTGACGGTACCCGGCGCTTCATGGCCGGGATCGATACCATGCCACGGGTGAGCTTTATACGCTATATTCATCCTGTTTATTTTCTCCATAGACATCTAATAAAGACAACTAATACGTTTCAGTATATATGAATTTTTTGGCATTACGATGACAAAGCGGAATTTCGTGCCTCACTTTCATCGAATTTTATTGACAAAGTCGCAACGAGAAAAATTCAATCCGGCTTTTCAATTTTTGACCTTCCCTCAAATTTTCTCTACTTGTGCTTACGTTCTTCCACCCCGTCGTCGCTGCCAATGAAAACGGCGGATGCCAACCGCCTGAATATACCGTGTTCCACCACGCCGGGCATCGCGTTTAATAGATCATCCAGAACACCGACCTCGATCTCCTGAGGAAAGGCCATATCGAGAATTAAACTACCGTGTGAACTCAATAATGGATTATCTTTGCCGGGAATACGGCGCAACTCGCCCTTAGCCCCGCTTTTTTCTAATTGTGTTTTGACCATTTGCCAAGCGAACGGCGCAACTTCGATCGGGATTGGGAAGTTTTGTCCTATGCGGTCGACCAGCTTGCTTTCGTCCACCAGAACTAAAAATTGTCCGCAAGCTGTCGCCAGCAATTTTTCCTTCACCAAATCGGCGCCCTGTCCTTTCAGCAAGGTCAAATCAGGATCGACTTCATCGGCGCCATCGACATATAAATCGACTTCCGTTACTTGCTCCAATGACTGCAGCGGCAACCCCGCTGCCTGTGCTTTAATCTGACTGACAACAGAACTGGATACGGTACTGAATTTCAAACCTTCTCGGAATAATCGCGCCAACTCTTCGATAAAGTAATCGGCAGTCGACCCTGTCCCCAGCCCAACCAACATGCCGTCGTTGACAAACGTTGCGGCATATTCGGCAACCCGTTGTTTTGCATTCATATCAGGCTCCCATTCAAAAACGTAATTGTCTTAAACTTAATAATACGGCTAAGTCTATCTTAACCGAGGTTGCTTTTTCGCCGAAGATAAAAAAAGGCGGCAAAGGCTAAAATTGCTGGTAAAAAAATCCTTGACAACAACCATTTCCAGTTCGGCACCCGGGTTATGAAGCCCCAAAATCGGTCTCTGACAGCACGATTAAAATCGTTGGGTAGAAAACACAAAGTGTAGGTATAAAAACGGCTGTCAAACACATAACATCGAGCACGTTCCCGGATGTAATGTTGGCTGTAACGCGGTTCTATCGTATCGTCATGGTAAACATCACGCAGCACCTGATTGCCGGCTAACAATTTGACGGTCTGTTCGCTCGGGGCACGATCGAATTTAAAGGTATAATTCTCACCGGTTTGACTGACCGAATACCGATAACTTTCACCTTCCGTTCGAAAAAGAAATTCCTGGCTTTCTGCCGCTGCAGTAGGGTAATAAGGAGCTAACGACGATAACAACAAAGCGTAGCGAAAGTAACAGCGGAAACGAGTAACTTTCAAAATATATTCTCCAATAAAGTAGCGCAAAACATTCTGGAACAACCGATAACTGGATCAATTAAATCGACCAAAACAATACCGTCAGCAAAAAAATCAACTCGTCCGTATCTTTCGAAATACCTATAAACTGTTTTGATTCAGTCGACTAGACAACTGCAACCAGGTATCCTCTTATCTTCATGTTTATTGAAACAGACTGGTTAACGGTCGCGCATTTCCAAAAAAACCGCTGAACAGTTACAATTGCACGATTAAATCAAACTATCCACTGATTTTCACTAGGCATTTGTGATGAATAAAAGTTTAAACTCCGACATCATCGGTAAAATTGATATTGACCCGGAAGAAACCCTTGAATGGGTGGAAGCCCTGGAGTCAGTCATCGAACACGAAGGTAGTGAACGCGCCATTTTTCTGATCGAAACATTGGTAACAGCTGCCCGCAAAGCCGGCACCGACATCCCCTTTAGTGCCAGCACGCCCTATGTCAACACCATTCCAATCGCACAACAACCCAAATACCCAGGCAATACCCTCATAGAACGCACGATTCGTTCTTACGTGCGTTGGAACGCGATGATGATGGTGTTAAGAGCCAACAAACATACCAATGTCGGCGGCCACATCGCCAGTTTCGCATCGGCGGTTACTTTATACGATGTCGGCCAGAATCATTTCTGGCGAGCACCTTCGGAAAATCACGGTGGAGATTTAATTTTCAGCCAGGGCCATTCGGCCCCCGGTACTTATGCACAAGCCTTTTTACTCGGTCGTTTGTCGGAAGAACAAATGGACAACTTCCGCCAAGAAGTCAACGGCAATGGCTTGTCTTCCTATCCGCATCCTTGGTTGATGCCCGATTTCTGGCAATTTCCGACAGTTTCGATGGGACTGGGTCCGATTATGGCGATTTATCAGGCCCGCTTCATGCGTTACATGCAAGGCCGAGGACTGGCTAATACCGATGGTCGTAAAGTCTGGGCCTTCCTAGGTGACGGTGAGTGCGACGAACCGGAAACACTAGGTGCGATCGGCATGGCCGGCCGGGAAAAACTGGATAATTTAATTTTCGTCGTCAATTGCAACTTGCAGCGCCTCGACGGCCCTGTTCGCGGTAACGGTAAAATCATTCAAGAACTGGAAAGCAACTTCCGCGGCGCTAATTGGAACGTGATTAAAGTGGTCTGGGGACGACGCTGGGACGCTTTGCTGTCCCGTGATAAAGACGGCCTGATCGCCAAACGCATGATGGAATGCGTGGACGGCGATTATCAAACCTTCAAATCCAAAAACGGCGCCTATGTCCGGGAAAAATTTTTCAACACCCCCGAACTGCAAGCGCTGGTAGCCGATTACACCGATCAAGACATCTGGGAGCTCAATCGAGGCGGCCATGACCCGTTAAAAGTTTTTGCGGCTTACCAGGCCGCTGTCAGCCATGAGGGCCAGCCAACCGTTATTTTGGCCAAAACCATTAAGGGTTACGGCATGGGTGAATCGGGACAGGCTCAAAACACCAGCCACCAACAGAAAAAAATGAGCATGGAATCGATCAAGAACATCCGCGATCGTTACCAATTGCCGGTCAATGACGAAGCCTTAAACAACCTTCCTTATATCCGTTTTGCGGAAGACTCGGAAGAATTGAAATACATGCGCGAACGCCGCGTTGAATTGGGCGGCTTCCTGCCGGCGCGGCGAACGAAATCCTATCCGCTTGAGATTCCGCCTCTGGATACCTTTAAAGCCATGCTAAACGGCCCCGGTGAAGGCCACGAAATTTCCACCACGATGGCTTTTGTTCGTATCTTGAACCAATTGGTTAAAGACAAACAGATCGGTAACCGCATTGTCCCGATCGTACCGGACGAATCGCGTACCTTCGGCATGGAAGGGATGTTCCGGCAGTTAGGCATCTGGTCTCAGGTTGGTCAATTGTATACTCCACAGGATGCCGAACAACTGCTGTTTTACAAAGAAGATAAGAGCGGTCAAGTGCTGCAAGAAGGTATCAACGAAGCGGGAGGCCTGTGTGACTGGATAGCGGCCGGCACGGCTTATTCGACCCACGGCGTACCGATGATTCCGTTCTTCATCTATTATTCCATGTTCGGTTTCCAACGTGTCGGCGACCTGATCTGGGCGGCGGCGGACCAACGCACCCGAGGCTTCCTGCTGGGCGGAACGGCGGGGCGGACAACGTTGAACGGAGAAGGATTACAACACGAAGACGGCCATAGTCATTTGATAGCAGCTACCGTTCCAAACTGTTTTAGTTACGATCCGACATTCGCTTATGAACTTGCCGTCATCATTCATGACGGTTTGCAACGTATGTACGTCAATCAGGAGGATATTTTCTACTACATCACTCTGATGAACGAAAACTACGAACATCCGTCCATCCCGGAAGGTGCTGCTGGCGATATCCTAAAAGGCATGTATTTGTTCGAGAAAGGTGCCGCCAGCCGCAACAAACCTAGGGTCCAATTACTCGGATCAGGCACCCTTTTCTGCGAAGTCCTCGAAGCCGCCAAGCTACTGCGCGACGACTGGAATGTGGAAGCCGATTTATGGAGCTGCCCGAGCTTCACCGAATTGGCGCGCGACGGCCAGAGCTGCGATCGCTGGAATCGTCTTCATCCGAGTGAAAAACCGCGCAAGTCTCATGTCAGCGCTTGCCTGGAAAAAGCCAAGGGCCCGGTTATTGCCGCATCTGACTATATGCGCGCCTTTGCGGAACAAATCCGCCCTTACATCAACGAATCCTTTACCGTGCTAGGCACAGACGGTTTCGGCCGTTCCGACACCCGCGAAAACTTGCGTAAATTCTTCGAGGTTGATCGATATCATATCACCGTCGCCGCCCTGCACAGCTTGGTGACAAGAGGTGAATTCGAGGCTTCAAAAGTCGATGTTGCGATTGCGAAATACAATATCAACCCCGAGGCCATCGCACCCTGGTTAAGATAACGGAAGGAATATTAATGGCATCTTTAATTGAAATAAAAGTCCCGGACCTGGGAAATGTCGCCGATATCGACGTTATCGAAGTGCTGATTCAGCCCGGTGATGTAATTGAAGTCGAGCAGACAATCGCAGTACTGGAAACCGACAAAGCCACAATGGACCTGCCCTCTAGCGCCGCCGGAAAAGTCGAGCAAGTCCATATCAAGGTCGGCGACAAGGTCAATGAAGGCACTCTGATCGCGACATTGGCTGCCGCTGAGGGTACTGAAAAACCTGCTGTTTCCGAAGCACCGATTGAATCCGTCGAATCTTCCCCGGCTGCGGCCCAGTCAAATGCACCGGCCAAAAGCGAACCAGAAGTCGCTAAACCAACACCGATTTCCCCAGCACCCGTCGAGACTGTCAGCGGAAGCAAGGCACATGCGACACCAAGCGTCAGACTGTTTGCCCGGGAGTTGGGTGTAGACATCGGCCGAATTCCTCAAGGAAGCGGCCGAAAAGGAAGGATTCTGAAAGAAGACGTCAAAAATTTCGTCAAGCAAATCATGCAATCCGGCGCCACTAAAGGCGGAGCCGGCATTCCGTCGATTCCAGCCGTGGATTTCACTCAGTTCGGCGAAGTGGAAGAATTGCCGCTGAGCAAAATTAAACGCCTGACCGGTCAAAACATGAGCCGAGTGTGGCTCAATCTGCCAATGGTCACCTATCATGACGAAGCCGACATCACCGAATTAGAAGCATTCCGCAAAACCACCAATGGCGACAAAAACAACGAAGTCAAATTAACCGCTCTGGTGTTTATCATCAAAGCTTTGGTTTCGGCCATGAAGCAGTACCCTTCTTTTAACAGCTCTTTATCTCCCGAGGGAGATAAACTGTATCTGAAAAAATACTGCCATATCGGAATCGCCGTCGACACGCCGAATGGCCTGGTTGTCCCGGTACTGCGCGATGCCGATAAAAAAAGCATCAACGAATTATCGCAGGAACTCGTCAAAAAAAGTGAACTGGCCAGACAAGGCAAACTGATGCCCGCCGACATGCAAGGCGGTAGTATGACCATTTCGAGCCTAGGCGGTATTGGAGGCATGGCCTTCACCCCGATCGTTAACGCACCTGAAGTGGCTATCCTAGGCGTCACCCGAGCAACAATGAAACCGGTTTGGAACGGTGAAACATTCGAACCACGCCTGATGCTGCCTCTGGATCTGACTTACGACCATCGTGTTATTGACGGTGCCGAAGGTGCCCGTTTTATGGAAGCCGTAAAATCCTATCTGGGCGATATCCGCCGTCTGTTACTTTAAGGTAAAGGGAGCAAGACTATGTCAACTGAATCAATCATCAATGCCGAAGTTCTGGTTCTTGGCGGCGGACCCGGTGGCTACACCGCTGCATTCCGGGCAGCCGACCTGGGCAAGAAAGTGGTTCTGGTCGAAAAACACCCGGTGTTGGGAGGCGTCTGTTTGAACGTTGGTTGTATTCCGTCAAAAGCGTTGTTGCATGTCGCTCAAATCATCCATGAAGCCGAAGAATTGTCCGCGCATGGCGTAAACTTCGGTAAGCCTCAATTGGAGTTGGACAAAATACGGAGCTGGAAGGAAAGTGTAACCAATTCCCTGAACAAGGGGTTAGCGCAACTAGTCAAGCAACGCAAAATCACCCAATTGCAGGGTGTAGGCAAATTTACCTCGGCCAACACACTGGCTGTTCAGGGCGAAAACGGCATTCAGACGGTTCAATTTGATCACGCGATCATTGCAGCTGGTTCTCATCCGACCCAGATACCGACGTTCCCCAACGACGATCCTCGTCTGATCAACTCGACCGGTGCATTGGCTTTGGAAGATATCCCAGAGAAACTGTTGAT
>JBNLEI010000310.1:0-54304 GCA_050304855.1 Methylococcaceae bacterium | reverse complement strand
GCGAACGAATCGAAAGCGGCTGAAAATCGCAGACGCATCCAGGACTGGGCCAAAGAGCAATTAAATCAATTAGATCAAAATAGCAGCCAAGATTGTGTTCTTGAAGAAGCCCATGATCATTGGAAGGGTGAAACCCGGCTTTTGGGTCGGTATTTCTTCAAGTGTCCCAATGACCCGCCGGCTCAGATCGGCCGTATTACTGAAAGTGAGGTGGCAGTCAGGCGTGGAGATATCAAGCAACTTGAACGGCTAGCCAAATCCAAAGATTTTTTACGCGAAAAATATTACAGTTTGCTGCACTGGGCAATTTTGGCTGATAAACCGGATTCGGTTAAATTTCTGCTGTTAAACGGTGCATCGGTTAATACCTCATCGGGTGTTTATAGCCCTTATATCGTTAACGGCAACCGACACGTCAGCACCCCAATCAATTTGGCGACCGCGCTCGAACGTTTTGACATCGTGAAAATGCTGATCGACAATGGAGCGGCTATTGACGAAGGTCATGACATGTTTCATCGTTTTGGCGGTTCGCCGATTACTCTTGCCGCTAGTCTGGGTTTTATCGACGCAGTAAAAATGTTACTCAAGGCCGGAGTTAAATTCGGTCCTAAAGCTGTAGAAGAGGCTGTAACAAATGGCCATATTGATATTGTTCGTTTATTGAGAAAGACCGGCGGCGCGAATTCCTCGTCCTCCGACGTCGCGTTGCTTGCCAGGGCCGCCGTTGCGGAACAGATAGAGACTTTAAAATATTTGCTCGATTCCGGAGCAACTGTAAAATGCGAGTATTCGAATCATACGGGAATGTTATTGGACCAAAATTGCAAAAACCCTCTTGACGATGTCGTACGTCATTATTTCATTATCCGCACTTATAGTCTCGATGGTGGAATAACGGTTCGTCAGGCAAGCAAACCAAAATTGCTAGAAGCCATCAAATTGCTATTGCAGTCCGGGGTGGATTCCACGCCTTACCTGAGACAAGCATTGGACGACCGCCGCTTGTTGGAATTATTTTTGAAGGCGGGGGCCGATCCGAATCATCAGGAAAACGGAAAATCCGTGCTCAGGCACGCAATAGAAAACGGTAACAGCGAGGCAGCGAGGACTCTGCGCGCCTACGGCGCAACTAAGTAAGAGACGCGGACTCAAATTTAAGTAAAGAATAGCCCATTAACTGAACCTACTTTGTACGAGGGGGGCGACAAAATGAAAACGAATAGTGATTATTCCTTTTTTTCGGTTTTGAACCGAGCAAACCTGACTCGGCAATTTCCCACCTCTCCAGGTCGGGTGAAAATTCGATTTCGAAAAATCGCGCAGTTAACAGGTATTTGCCTGCTCATTTGGATGGGAATTGCGGCTAATTCCTCACAGGCTCTGGAAATTAAATGCGATATGTCACTGCCAATCCCGAAAAACGATCCATATAGCTATCAACTACGTGGAGACCGTTGCGAAGGAATTTTTATCAAAGAGGTGAGCAGCACGACGTTAACAATCGCTTCGTTTCTGAAACATTTTGATTTTTTCGACCCCAACTCAACGATCCCTTTGAACCTGTCGTGGGACAAGCCCGAAGGCGCTAATATCATTACACTTCGAGCGCAGAGTCTTAAACACCGGCTATATTATCGCATGGATACTATGCGGTCGGACGGCGTCGACTCTTATTCATGGCCAACCAACGTTTTATCCGCACTGATTCAGAGCCCGAAAGAACTCGGCGTTGTCGGAGCAACCAAACTTCCCGTTGCCGGAAAAGAGCGGGATGTGCTGTTGCCGCTTAATGTCGGTTATCAATCCATTGAAGGCGCCCAACAGAAAGGTTACCACTTAGTCGTGGTTCCCGGATTAGCGTTGCAGGAACTGTTCGTCAGTATTTACCAGATTGATACCAATGGTCAAATTAAACGCGCGCTTAAAAAAGATGTACCTCTTCAGTATGGCTATTATCCCGCTAATCGGGGGATCGATATTCCAGTAACGGGGCTCGATACATCCGGTATTTATTTATTAGAACTGTCTGCTCGATTCAGCTCCGGCGGCAGTGCGGCGACCGAGTTATGGTTTTATCACGTGGGGCCTTCGTGAACAAATTCTGGAAACGACTTATCTCGGGTAAATGTTTCGATAAAAATCCGAGTTTCCGAGATTTGATTACGCATCAGGCCAAACAATTGAATAAAACGGCTATTGAAAATGGCCGTTTGGCCTCAAGCGAGCACTTAGCCGAGCTAGAACGCTTGAAGCGGATCGCCGACTTATCTAACGAACTCATTACAAAATCCACTCAACAGCGCTGGCCGCTTGTTATAGCATTTTCAATTACTCTTGGCATCGTCAGTATGTTACTGTTTCTGCATGTAGCGAAAACGGAAATCGAACTCGATCTATTAGTTTCTCAAATCACATTCCGCTCTCCAGTCAAGCAAGTATTGAGCAACGTCGTCCGCGTCAAATCGTTAGGTGTTTCCGATATTGCCGATCTAGAAATACCTAAAGACATGGCCGATGGGAAAACCGGAATAGACAAGACGTCTGATATTCCCAATAACCTTCATTTTTCACTTTCGCAACAGCCATCATGCCAAGGTAGTATTACCGTGGATAGCATAATTCTTCCAAACAATGCGCGTGTTTCAATCCGTCAATTGACTGAGAACCGCCATGCACTGCTATCGTTCAATGCCAATGGAACGATGATACAAGCCACGGTCGACGGTTGTGTAGACTTTAGCGCGCCAACGTTCCCAAGGCGGCAAATCCAGTTTGCAACGCCAAAGGCTTTTGTTATGACTATGGGCGCTGATGATGCCGGAGTCGATCTCATACTTGAAGCACAGAGCGATTCTTTGTTTGTCCCTCTTATTCAGGCTAAAGATATAAACTTGACTCGTATCGAACGGCGCTTGGAAAGTGATCTCATGATCGTTCGTCGGATATCGACTATTTTGTCAGGCAAAATTTATTTCGAAGCTTTACACGGCAAGGAACATGCACTAAGGACCGCCGAAACTTTGCGGTTCGATCAATCGGTGGGTGAATTGCGCTCTATCGAGTTAGGCGAAAAGTACTTGCGGATCCAGTATCGCGGCGATGTATCAGGCATGTCGACCGGTTCAGAAAAACATCCGCGAAGCTTGATGCCTACTTATCTCGATTGGTTGAAGGCCAATCATAGTCTATCGCTTCTTTGGGGCTCCGCTGCCTATTTATTTGGAATTATGATGTCTTTGCTGAAGTGGTGGAAGCAAAGCTAGATACCGTCGACGTTAGATTCCAGCCCGAAGGATTGGACATCAGCTCTGTACATTTGCCAAAAACGATTCAGCCGTGGATAACATCCCCTGTTCGATAATGAAATTTTGCACTTGTTCGAGTCCTTCTCCGGTTTTCAAATTGGTGAAAACAAAGGGACGCTCTCCGCGCATTTTACGTGCGTCGTGATCCATTACTTCCAGCGAAGCACCTACATAAGGAGCGAGATCAATTTTATTGATCACCAACAAATCGGAGCGAGTGATACCTGGCCCTCCCTTGCGCGGAATTTTATCGCCGGCGGACACGTCGATCACATACAGAGTTAAATCGGCCAGCTCGGGGCTGAACGTGGCGCTCAGATTGTCGCCGCCGCTTTCAACCAGCACGAAATCGAGATTATCGAACCGATGGCATAGTTCATCGACGGCCGCGAGGTTCATAGAGGCATCTTCGCGAATCGCGGTATGGGGACATCCGCCGGTTTCAACGCCGAGAATACGTTCTTCGGGCAACGCTTGGCTGCGGATCAGAAACTGTTGATCTTCCCGAGTGTAAATATCGTTGGTCACCACACCGATCTGATAATGCTCCCGCATCCGCTTACAAAGCGCGTCCACCAGCGCCGTTTTACCGGAACCGACGGGCCCGCCGATTCCAACTCTCAATACCTGTCTCATAGATACCAATCACCTTAAATTTAGGAACGAAACAACCTGGAATATTGTATTTCATGACGGCTGCTAGCCAATGTGAAACCGAAGGCGCTGCCGCCAATTTGATCGTCCTGCAACTGCAGTCCAAAGTCTAATCGTTCGGGGATTTTCGCCGCCAAATCGAGCAATAACCTTTGCCCCGCCACCTGGCCCAAAGGCACCAATTTGACTGCGCACAATACCTGATTTTCCAGCCAACTCCACAGGTAACCGGACAAAGCCTCCCGTCTGGGCACTCCCCAACGAACAGCGGCCAGCGCATACATTGCCCCCAACGTGGTTTCCGGTTTACGCAACCATGCTTCGGCGCACTTTTCCCCCAAACTTGCCAGCAACCGCGCCATAGCTTGTCCGGTCTGGCGATCCTCATCCCTGAGCTCCGAAGTTTCACGATAAGCCAGTAATAAAGCGCTCCAATACTCAACAGCGGTCTGATCGTTCCGGAACCAGGCGTCGTACAGACGCCCGGCAATCGGTAGATCGACCGTTAATAGACAGTTTTCCAGTACGCCATCGATCCATTCGCCGGCGTGGTCTACGTTACTTATCCAACCGTCTTCAACCGCTCGCTCGAAACCCTGGGAATAACTGTACATCCCGATTGGCAGGCCGGGACTCACCAGTTGCAACAGGCGCAGCAAACCCAGATCAGTGTTCATGGGTGTGATAAGCACCGACTTCAGGTTCGAACGGCAACATTTCATGAACCACGCTTAAACCTATATTTTCGAGCATATGATCGAGCACATGGTCATTCAAATAACGTAGCTCGCCGTGCAGAATCTGTAGCGGAACATGGCGATTGCCGAGATGGTAACAGGCGCGGGCGAATTGTAAGGGGTCGTTGCTACGCATTACCGAAACCGGCTCGGGAGCCGCTTTAATCAGGACATAGATATTTTCCTGTCCTTTTAATATCATTCCGGAACGCAGCACCTTGCCCCGAGTCATGAACAAGCCTACTTCCCTGCCATTATCGGTGATGGCGTGCAGACGGCTTTTCTGTCGCAATTCAAACGGCAGAGTCAACACATCGTCGGATGCAATGCCGGGGGGCGCCAGCTCAGTCAATTTCAACATATCCAAGTTTCTCGGTCCTTTACGTTGACAGTTCGATTAAATTGCAATTTTCCGATCCTTTAAAACAGACTATATCGTTGCGCAAACGGCAGGCTCTCGGCGGGTTCGCAGGTCAACAGAATCCCATCCGCCCTGACCGTATAGAGCTGCGGATCAACTTCGATCCGGGGTTGGTAATGGTTATGGATCAAGTCTTTTTTACCGATATTTCGAGTACCGGACACGATGCCGATTTTCGATTTTAACTGCAGTTTCGCCGCCAAGTCGTCTTCTGCGGCAGCACGCGATAAAAACAACATCGAAGTGGCGTGACAGGCGCCGCCGTAAGAACCGAACATCGGCCGGTAATGCACCGGCTGCGGCGTCGGAATGGAAGCGTTGGGATCGCCCATCGGCGCTGCGGCGATCATTCCGCCTTTCAGAATCAGGGCAGGTTTGACTCCGAAAAAAGCCGGATCCCATAACACCAGATCGGCCAGCTTTCCGGCCTCGATCGAACCGACCTGATCGGCAATGCCGTGACTGATAGCCGGGTTGATCGTGTATTTGGCGATATAGCGTTTGATCCTGAAATTGTCGTTTAGAGCGTTATCTTCGGGCAGACTGCCGCGTTGCATCTTCATCTTATGCGCGGTCTGCCAAGTTCGGATGACGACTTCACCGACCCTTCCCATCGCCTGCGAATCGGACGCTATCATCGAAAATGCGCCTAGGTCGTGCAGAATATCCTCCGCTGCAATGGTTTCTCGGCGAATGCGCGATTCAGCAAACGCCACGTCTTCCGCAATGCCGGGATCGAGGTGATGGCAAACCATCAGCATATCGAGATGTTCGTCGACGGTATTAACGGTATAGGGCCGGGTCGGGTTGGTCGAAGACGGTAAAACGTTGGCTTCTCCGCAAGCCTTGATGATATCCGGCGCATGACCGCCACCCGCCCCTTCGGTATGATAGGTATGGATGGTTCTTCCCTTGAAGGCAGCCAAAGTATCTTCGATGAAACCGGACTCGTTCAACGTATCGGTATGAATTGCAACCTGTACGTCGAAACGATCGGCGACGGACAGGCAACAATCGATCGCCGCCGGCGTAGTGCCCCAGTCTTCATGCAATTTAAGCCCCATCGCACCGGCCCTGACCTGCTCCTCGAGCGCATCCGGCAAGCTGGCATTTCCCTTGCCCAACAAACCGAAATTCATCGGAAAACTATCCAGCGACTGTAACATGCGATGTAGATTCCACGGTCCCGGTGTGCAGGTAGTGGCATTGGTGCCGGTTGCAGGCCCGGTACCACCACCGATCATCGTCGTCACCCCGGACATTAAGGCTTCTTCAATTTGCTGAGGGCAAATGAAATGAATATGGGCGTCGATACCGCCCGCCGTCAGGATTTTTCCCTCTCCGGCAATGATTTCGGTTCCGGGTCCGATGACGATGTCGACCCCTTGCTGGGTGTCCGGATTGCCCGCTTTGCCGACAGCTGCGATCCGCCCAGCCTTAACGCCGACATCGGCCTTAACGATCCCCCAGTGGTCCACAATCAGGGCATTAGTAATGACGAGGTCCATCGCAGTCCCTGAGTCGCATTGGCTTTGTCCCATACCGTCGCGAATCACTTTGCCGCCGCCGAATTTAACCTCATCGCCGTATACGGTACGATCTTCCTCCACTTCCAGAAACAATTCGCTATCGCCCAATCGTACTCGGTCTCCAACGGTCGGACCGAACATTTCGGCATAAGCCTGACGGCCGATCTTACTCATATTTGATCCTCCAATCGCCCCATGACCTGTTGGCGAAATCCATAGACGGTTCGTTTGCCGGCAAAAGGAATCAAACGGATTTGGCGCTCTTGCCCCGGCTCAAAGCGAATCGCCGTGCCGGCCGGAATGTCGGGGCGGTAACCGTAGGTTATCGCACGATCGAATTTTAGCCCCGGGTTGGTTTCGAAAAAATGGTAATGCGAACCGACTTGAATCGGCCGGTCGCCGGTATTGGCAACGACCAGCGAGATGGCTTCGCGGCCCTCATTGATCTCGATGTCACCTGCCGCCGTTATGATTTCGCCTGGTATCATCTCCTGCTCCTATTCGATCGGATTATGCACGGTCACCAATTTTGTGCCGTCCGGAAAAGTGGCTTCCACCTGCACGTCGTGCAGCATCTCGGCTACGCCTTCCATCACGTCGGCGCGATCCAGCAACGTGCGTCCGTACTCCATCAATTCTGCGACCGTACGACCGTCTCGGGCTCCCTCCATTACGGCGGCGGAAATAAACGCCACCGCTTCTGGATAATTCAGCTTGAGGCCTCGATCCTTGCGCCTTTCCGCCAGAAGAGCGGCGGTAAAAATCAATAACTTGTCTTTTTCACGCGGTGAAAGTTGCATTGTCTATCTTCTTCTCAAGTTGCCCAAATCCTCGGCGCATAGGATTCGCGCCGAATAATACCGTTCCGGATCGCTGTCCGAACCCGGTCGAAAAACTGCCTGACTTCATAGGTTTGTGTAGCGCTGGCCCGGCAAATCAACAAGTCGTCTATTAGCGTCGCACCTTGTCGCGGTTCATCGCCAATTAGCCGTCTGACCATTTCCAAATGCTTTGGGGAAGCTGGCGTCGCGAACAGCGTGCCGCAGCAAGACTGTCCGTTCAATCCCCAGCGAGCGGCAAACGCGGCGGCATCCAGTCGCATTTTCTCCAGATACAGAGGTTTTCGATTGCGGACTATCCGCCAATCCAATATAACCTCGCCTTCGTTGAATTCCTCTCCAGCTGCGGGACGCCCCAATGCCATCATTTCCCAGCCTAAAAAACGCGAATCCTCGGAAAGAGAGACATCCACCGATGAAATCAGACGCGCGCCTTCGTAAACGATTGTTTCCTGAGGCAACCATTCCACCACGGCTCCAACGTCGAGCCGTACCGACACTTGTTGTAATGCTTGATTGCCGCTACTTCGGTAAAACTTCCCCGCCGCCGGCGTCGTCACAAGCGCCTCCGCTTGAGCGCCCGCCTCGACATCAATAGCCAGCCGATCGCCTGCCACCACGCCACCTGGCGGATGCAGCAAATAAACATGGCAAATTCCACCTTCGGGATAAAAAGGCCGTTGAACCGTCAACGGCCCGTGATGTCGACGTTTTAGCAGCGTTTTGCCATCGCCATTACTGAGAAACTCCAGATTCAAGCAAGCTTCCCAGCCTACTGCTTCGGTATTTTCCGCCTTATCGGCGGCGTCGATGAATTCCCTTTCGAGATACATGCCTTTACACTCCGGCCAACAGCGCCACTCCTGCTAGCGTGCATACCATTCCGAATAGCGTGCGGAGTACTTTTAGCGCCCGACGGCCCGATAGGCCGGCAACGATACCGACGGCATGCAAAGCGGCAGTGGCGGATAGAAAACCCGCTGCATAGTTTACGACGCCGGCGCCTTCAGTTATTTCGGCCGCATGGACATAACCGTGTCCCAAAGCGAAGGCGACCGTCAACAAGGCAGCCGGAAGCGTAGGCATGCGTCCGTTGATCGACAAGATAATACCCAAAGCCAATACCGAAAACGCCACCCAATTTTCAACTCCGTCCAACGCGATACCGGCAAATCCTAAAGAGGCTCCCGCCGTCATTGCCGACAGAAACAAAACCGGCAACAGCCAGAACGCTCGTCCACCTGATGCCGCCGCCCACAAACCGATTGCAAACATCGCCAGAAAATGATCGATTCCCGACCAAGGATGAATGAAACCCGCGGAGAAATCATGTAGAGACCCTACACCGGTATGAGCCTGCGCTGAAAACGATAAACCCGTCAATGCGGCAACCGCTAAAGTCGAATGAAAAATTTGTCTGTTCATGAATGCCTCGAATGGTTATACAGTCAGATGTTGTTTGACCATGTCCTCGCTAAGTTCGGACATGGCACCGGTCGCAACGTTACGTCCCCTGTCCATAATGCAAAACCGATTCGCCACTTTACGCGCGAACGGTAATTTTTGCTCGACCAATAACACGGTTACGCCCAGTTCCTTGTTGATTCTGGCGATGGCGTCGTGAACTTCCGTTTTGCTTTCGGCTGGCGCCGGAACGGGAATCCCTTTCGCTCGATTCAAGCGGATAATGACATCGCCTATTTCGCTGACGATATTCGGTTGAATGCCCTCGGTGGGCTCGTCCAGTATCAACAACTTCGGATTAAGCACCAAAGCCCGGCCGATTGCAAGTTGCTGTTGCTGTCCGCCGGATAAATCCCCGCCGCGGCGGTTGAGCATTTGCTTAAGCACCGGAAAGATCTCGAACACCTGCTCCGGGATTTTTTTGATACCTATTTTCCCTGCTGCTCGCAGGCCGGTCTTTAAATTCTCCTCAACCGTCAACAACGGGAAAATCTCCCTTCCCTGTGGCACATACCCGACACCGAGTTCAGCGCGTTTCTCCGCGCTGATTCCAATTAACGATCGGCCGTTCAATTGCATCTCGCCGCCGCGGACCGGAATCAAGCCCATGACGCTTTTCAGTAAAGTGGTTTTACCGACGCCGTTGCGTCCCATCAGGCAAACGCAGGAGCCTTCAGGAACGTCCAGATTCAGATCCCACAGAGTATGGCTTTCGCCGTAAAATTGATTCAATGATGAAATCGTTAACATCAGTCCCCCAAATAAACCTGAATCACGCGCGGATCGTTCTGTATTTCGTCCATCGTTCCTTCGGTCAATACCGACCCCTCATGCAACACCGTCACCTTTTTCGCGATCGAACGCACGAATTCCATGTCGTGCTCGACTACGACAACCGAATGTTTGCCTCGCAGCGACAGCAACAGTTCGGCCGTCCTTTCGACTTCCTGATGAGTCATTCCGGCGACCGGCTCGTCGACAAGCATGACTTTGGGCTCCTGCATCAATAACATACCGATTTCCAACCATTGTTTCTGTCCGTGCGACAAAATTCCGGCCTGCTGACCGCTATGTGCGCTCAAACCGATCGTCTCTGTCACCTGGTGAATACGATCGCGTTGTTCGCCGTTCAATTGGGCGAACAGCGTGCTCCAAGTACTCTTATCAGCCTTCATTGCCAATTCCAGGTTTTCGAGCACGCTAAGATTTTCGAATACGCTGGGCTTTTGGAACTTCCGGCATACACCGGCCTGAGCGATCGCCGGTTCTTCCATTTGCAATAAATCGATGGTCTGTCCGAAATAAACCGATCCGCTGTCGGGCCGGGTTTTTCCGGTAATTACATCCATCAGCGTGGTTTTACCAGCGCCGTTCGGACCAATCAGGCAACGCAGTTCGCCTTCGTCTATGTAAAGCGACAAGTTGTTAAGGGCTTTGAAGCCATCGAAACTGACGCTGACGCCTTCCAGATAGAGGATAGTCCCATGGCTGACATCGACCTTGCCTTCAACGACCGGACTTCTGACAAAATCAAACGTTTTATACCGATCGATCAATGGCTTGCGGGGTGCTTTACTCATGCCTTTTCTCCCCTGCTATAACGTCGCCATAGACCTGCCAGGCCGTCGGGCATAAACACGGTCACCAAAATAAATACAGCCCCCAATGTAAACAGCCAGATTTCAGGCAGCAATCCGGTCAAGACGGTTTTTCCGTAATTAACCAAAATCGCACCTATGATGGCTCCATACAGGGTACCGCGACCGCCGACCGCAACCCACACCACGATTTCCAATGAATTTAGCGGCGAAAACTCGCTGGGATTGATAATACCGACTTGAGGCACATACAGAGCGCCGGCAATACCGGCCAACATGGCAGAAAACACAAATATCCACAATTTGAACATTTCCACCCGATACCCTAAAAACCTGACTCGCGACTCCTGGTCGCGCAAGGCGCAAACGACTCTGCCCAAGCGCGTTTTAACCAATTCCCGACAACCTAGGAAAGCGGCGATCAATGCCAGTCCTGACGCAGCCAGCAAGACATTGCGAACCCCTTCCGACTGCAGATTGAAGCCGACAATATCTTTAAAATCGGTCAGTCCGTTATTCCCGCCGAACCCCATTTCATTACGAAAAAAAGCCAGCATCAAGGCATAGGTCAAGGCTTGCGTGATAATCGACAAATAAACACCGGTCACCCGGGAACGGAACGCCAGCCAGCCAAATACAAACGCCAGAAAACCGGGAACCAACAAAACCATCAACGCGGCGAAAGGAAAAACGTCGAAACCGTACCAATACCAAGGCAATTCCTTCCAGTTCAGAAACACCATAAAGTCCGGCAGAATAGGATCTCCGTAAACGCCGCGACTACCGATCTGACGCATCAGATACATGCCCATCGCATAACCGCCGAGGGCAAAAAAAGCGCCCTGGCCCAACGCCAGAATGCCGCAGTATCCCCAGACCAAATCCAAAGACAACGCCAACAACGCAAAAGTCAGATATTTTCCGATCAGCGACACACTGTAAGCGGAGAAATGCAACGCGGAATCTGCCGGAAAAATCAGGTTACACAGCGGAATCAACAGGGTGACGCCTGACAACGCGAATACGATAATTCGGCTTTCTCTATCATTTTCGAGAAACTTCAATCTCATCTTACGACTCCGCGGCACGGCCTTTTTGCGGAAACAATCCCCGCGGCCGTTTTTGAATAAACAATATAATGAACACCAGTACCAAGATCTTGGCTAATACCGCGCCGGCATAAGGTTCCAGAACCTTATTGGCAATTCCCAAGGAAAAACCGGCGACCAGCGTTCCCCACAGATTGCCGACACCACCGAAAACCACGACCATAAACGAGTCGACGATATAGGACTGCCCCAGATTAGGGCCGACATTGGTAATCTGGCTCAGGGCTACGCCGGCGACACCGGCAATACCGGAACCCAAGCCGAATGTCATTGCGTCGACCCGGTCGGTCGGAATCCCCATCGCTTTGGCCATATTGCGGTTTTGCGACACCGCTCTGACCTCTAGTCCCAACCGTGTGCGTTTAAGAATCTGTAGCAACACCGCAAAGACCAATAGACAAAAAATCAGAATGTAGAACCGGTTCCATGTGAAAGACAGAAACTCGTTAATCTGCCATGACCCGCTCATCCAATCGGGCGTCGAGACGCTTCTGTTGAGCGGCGAAAAAATCGAACGAACGGTTTGTTGCAAAAACAGGCTGACGCCGAATGTCGCCAGCAAGGTTTCCAACGGCCTCCCGTATAAAAAACGGATAATCCCGCGTTCGATGCCGATTCCGACCAATCCGGAAATAATGAAAGCCGCCGGTACCGCCAATAAGATCGACAAGCCGAGATGGTCGGGCATCATCAGTTGCATTACATAGGTCGTATATGCGCCCAGCATCATCAACTCGCCATGGGCCATGTTGATAACGCCCATGACGCCGAAAGTAATGGTGAGTCCGATGGCGGCCAAAACCAAAACCGCTCCCAAGCTCAACCCGAAAAAAACCGTTTGCGCCACTTCGTAGGTATGTAGTCGGGACTCCATTTTTACCAGCGCCGAATTCGCCTGTTTGCGAATCTCTTTATCGCTTTCCAAATAACGGCCTTCTTCGTCTTTTGCCGTCAGTTCCTTCAATCTATGCAAAGCCTCCCGGCTAGTTTGATTTTTCAATGCTTCGATGGCGGCAAGACGAACCGCTTTATCGCCGCTATCCAAATCCTGCAGCGCAAAAATCAATAATAAAGCCTGACGCACCGTTTGATCCCGCTCGGTTGCTTCAAGGTTCTTCAATAATTGCACTGCTTCGGCGTCCGGCTGCTTGCCAATTTCCTTAACTGCCAGTAAACGGATCGCAGGATCCTCATGATGCAATTGCAATTGTGCAATCATCACTCTCAATTGTGTTCGTAATCGATTGGACAACTTGATTTTTTTGACGGACGACTGCTCAACCGGTCCTAGATCATAGCCGTTGTCCGCGGCAAATAAACGGTAGCCGCCGTCTTCTTCCTGACCGATTACGATGCGTTCTTCCTCATGGTCTATATACAGATAACCGTCCAACAAGGCTTGTAAAACGATCACCGTTCGCGGATTGTCGATCTGAGCCAACGCCTCGATAGCTTGGCTGAGTTTTGCCAGCGATCTGACTTTCAGACCGGCCAACGCGTCGGCAAAACTCAAGGGAGCATCGACTTCCTCGATCGGCATTACGCCCTCTTCCCCGCTGGCCGGTTGTGCAGTTGCGCCGTAAGGGTCAGACAAATCGGTATTGGTCTCGCTCTGTCCCAATGCCGGCAACAACAGCAAAACACTGGTTATAACGATTCGCCGAAACAGGCAATTCAGTTTCATAATATCTCCGCCATTTTGACGTAGGGTCGTTTCATCCCAGCTTGACGGGATAAGAAAGTAAGCGTCTTACCCCGTCGATGCCGATCGATTGAACGGCTACCCGGAATTAATAATTCTGCCCCGAACACTTTTTGGTTTCGGTGTTGTAATTGCCGCAGTTGATCGGCGGTGTCCAATCGGCAATGATGGGTTTGCTTGCCGGCAGGAAATCCGACCACGCGTCGCCTTTGACTAACGTATTGGTTTGCCAAACCGCGAAGAACTGGCCGTCTTCCTGGATTTCACCGATCAATACCGGCTTACTCAGATGATGATTCGGCAACATTTGCGCCAGACCGCCGGTCAAGTTGGGAAATTTAATCCCGATCATCGCTTTTTGAACGGCGTCGGAATCGGTAGTGCCGGCTTTTTCCACGGCTTTAACCCACATATTAAAACCGATGTAATGCGCTTCCATCGGATCGTTGGTGACGCGTTTGTCGTTTTTTATGAATTCGTGCCATTTCTTGATGAACGCCGCATTCTTGGTGGTATCTTCGCTCATGAAGTAATTCCAGGCCGCCAGGTGTCCGACCAAGGGTTTGGTATCCATGCCCGACAATTCCTCTTCACCGACCGAGAACGCTACGACCGGAATATCCTCCGCAGACATTCCCTGGTTACCCAGCTCTTTGTAGAAAGGAATGTTGGCATCGCCATTAATGGTCGACACAACCGCCGTCTTCTTACCGGCGGAACCGAACTTTTTAATATCGGCGACAATACTTTGCCAATCGGAGTGACCGAACGGCGTATAGTTGATCATGATGTCTTTTTCATCCACGCCTTTGGATTTCAGATACGCTTCCAGAATCTTATTGGTCGTCCGGGGATAGACGTAGTCCGTTCCCGCCAATACCCAGCGCTCGACCTTGATATCGTTCATCAGATAGTCTATTGCTGGAATCGCTTGCTGATTCGGGGCAGCGCCGGTGTAGAAGACGTTCTTGGACGATTCCTCGCCTTCGTATTGCACCGGATAAAAGAGTATGCCGTTCAATTCTTCAATGACCGGCAGTACCGATTTACGCGATACCGACGTCCAACATCCGAAAATCGCAGCCACCTTATCTTTGGTAATCAACTCCCTGGCCTTTTCTGCAAACAACGGCCAATTGGACGCAGGATCGACCACCACAGCCTCTAGTTTTTTACCGAGCAAGCCGCCTTTTTTGTTCTGTTCCTCGATCAGCATGAGCATGGTGTCTTTCAATGTGGTCTCGCTAATCGCCATGGTGCCGGAAAGGGAATGCAATACGCCGACCTTGATCGTATCTTCGGCGCTTTGGGCAGTTTGCATTCCGGTCAGAAATATCAATGCAGAAATCAAGCTTGTTAGTCCTGCCTTTGCTAAAAATTTTTTCATCAGTTAACTCCCGTAAAATTGAAGGTGTTTAAATTTGCAATTGCAAACTCAAGGTGAGGGCGTTTACCTCATCTCCCGACGCGTCGGAACTGTAATCGAGGCCTTTGGTCAGCAGGTCGCCGTATTGCCAGCTGAGCGATACGTTGGCGTTATGCCCGTCGATGATATAGTTGACGCCGGCTTCGTAAACGTCTCGATCGGAACTGCCGTCTGGCATCACATTGACGTAACGCACAAACGGTTGCAGTTGGCCTATGCCGATTTTTTGCGGAAATAGATACATGCCGCTGACGTCGTAAGCATCGCCTTCGAACATCGCGAAACCGCCGCCTGCATCGCGCGAGGCCTGACTGTATCCGGAAGAAATACCGTAGTTTTTATATTCGCCGTTAAAGGTCACGACCCCGCCGCCGGGTAATACTTTTTCCAGTAACAAATCCACCGTCGTACCGCGAAAATCACCGGGATCCGCAGCAGTACCGGCACCGTCTTCCTGGTATTGATTGGAAACGGCCAAAGTCAGAATATCGCCGCCGCTGCCGTAATAAGTACCCGAGGTGTAATAACCGGGATTTTTTTCGACTTCCCAAAAGTTATAGGCCACCCGTTGTGCGTAAAGAAGATTGTCGTCGGCATTGGCCCCGCCTCTCAGGCCACGGAAAAAACCGGCTGCGTACTGCAGTCTACCGTCGAAAAAGGCCCCCCACACCGTCGCACCGTCATCGCGACCGAAAGACCCAGCCGATGTGCCGTCAGATTTGATGGTGAGATTGAAATCGGCCGGCTCGAAAGGGGTACCGGCGCTGAAAATGTTGTATACGGCACTGTAGAATGGCCCGTTCATTTCGCGCCTCTCGGCAGGAACCAACATGCGACCGGCCCAAATGTTAATCATCGGATCGAATTCGAATTTGCCGATAGCGTCGAGAATACGCATTTCGCCGCCGTTACTGCAAGTTTGGCAATCGGTATTGAACTCGAGTTTGATGTATTCGTGTAATTGCGCGTTTAAATACAAACGGATGTTGTCCAAATTGAAATCATTACTCCACTTGCTGCCGGCGGCAGCCTCTTCGGTCGCTTTAAAGCTCGTTCGCAGCCCCGCACCGATACTGACCCACTTGGTATCGTCGATTTTGAAGGTCGCTCCAGCATCCGACTGCGGTGCGTAGCCGGTCAGCGAAGCCGTCAAGGCTACAGCCGACAAAGCCGTCAAATCCCGCCGTACGGCGAAATTGGAGATGGAAATGGTCATTGATATACTCCCGTTGTGTGTTAACGATTGATACGGACTTAAGGACAAACGACCGAATCATCCGGATATGGCCAATGCATGATGGCTGGTAGCAATTATTTTGTCGGGAGCAAAAATCGACAATGCGTCATCTGACTAATCAGTCAAATGACGTATACGAAAAAATGACGAGTTGATTTATCGTGTCAAATTGAAAAAACAGATCGTAAAACGATGAAACTAGATACTTCCGCAATCAGAACCCTGGCTCTGTCAACCTTCGTATCGATGGCTGCAGGTTGCACCACCCTGAGCGATACCAAACCGGCCGCTTTCAACCCCGGCGCGGTTAATGCGATGGTTTTTCATCTCAGCGACTCGTCGAAACAATTACGAGACTCGTTAGATTCGGCCGAAATTGTTCGGCGAGTCAACACCAACCTGGGTGAATGGGGCTATCCGTTCGCATCCCCTGAATCAGCTGATTACAGCCATGAGTTATCGATGGAAATCGGCACGATTCGCCACGGTTCGACGCCGGTTGGCTTTTCCTTCTCCGCAGGAAATTCCGATCCCCGGGCGCTGGATTTTCAAAAGGCGGAGGTTTTGCCATTGACCTGCGCTTTAACACCGAAAGGACAGCCGGAAGTGCGTGCCGAATTAACAATGGAAGTCATGGCTGACGATTATTCCCGCTCGGTCGAGCACTCGAAATTGACCGATTCGCTGGTAAACGACATCAGCACCGCCTGTTTCAATCTCCTCAGCAGTTTAAATGTCAAAACCGTGCAACCGACCGGATCGGATAAAACGCTTGCTCCGAGCTGGATTCCTGAAATCCGCGTGGAAACCGAGCCGGAAACAGCTAATGAAGCCAGCAAAACCAGTTCGCCCCTGCAATCCAACAAGCCGGCAAGCTCGCCTCCCCGCAAGCGGATTATCATTCATAATCAGGGAAATCCGGTCATTTTCAAATTTGGCCACGAACGGAAGTAATGTTCAGTTTTGGTGCAATCACCGCCGGATTTGCACCTTTTTAACGCGCTAAACCCCGGGTAGATCTCGTTAACGCCCCTTGGCCCGGTGAGGTCGATGAATTTATCTAAGGTATAAATTTTGCTTCACATCGTCATCTTGAAAAGCGAGCGAGCAATCGAAACAAATTAATGGAACCGGCTATCCATCAAAGCATTTCAAAAATTCGTCGCGATTATAATTCATGGGTCGCGAACGAAACCCTGGAAGACTATGCATTGCGTTTTGCCCCCAGAACGTTTCGCAAATGGTCGGAATTTCAGGTAGCTAACACCGCATTCGGTTCCACTTCGTTTCTGGTGCTGGAAGCCATCGGCGGTTTTCTGTCGATAAACTATGGGTTTACCAACGCTTTCTGGGCCATTCTGGGAGTCGGCCTGATCATTTTCGTCACCAGCTTTCCGATCAGCTATTACGCCGCCCGACATAATATCGATATCGACTTACTGACCCGCAGCGCCGGTTTCGGCTACTTCGGATCGACGATTACCTCGTTGATCTACGCGTCGTTCACCTTCACTCTGTTTGCGTTGGAAGCATCGATCATGTCGCTGGCGTTGGAACTCTATTTCGAGATTCCCATCGCCTTGGCCCATGTAATCAGCGCAGTCATCGTGATACCGCTGGTCACCTTCGGCATTACGACCATTAGCCGTTTGCAATTATGGACCCAACCGGTCTGGCTAGTACTGCTGTTTATCCCCTACTTCGCCGTCATTACCCACGAACCGGAGGCGTGGCTGACATTGAAAGCCTATTTCGGCATCGCCGGCAGCGGTCGCGAATTCGACTGGCTGATGTTCGGTAGCGCTTCTACGGTTGCTTTTTCGATGGTTGCTCAAATCGGCGAACAAGTCGATTTCCTCCGTTTCATGCCGGAAAAAAAAGCCGACAACCGCTGGCGCTGGTGGGCGGGAACCATCATTGCAGGACCCGGCTGGATTGTTTTTGGGGTGGCCCGGCAGTTGGGTGGCGCCCTGTTGGCCCATCTTGCGTTGCATCAGGGCATTGCGGCGGAACACGCGCATGAACCGACTCAAATGTATTTGGTCGCCTACAGTACCTTGATCGACAATGCCGATTGGGCCTTGGCGATCACCATGTTGTTTGTCGTTATTTCCCAAGTCAAAATCAATGTCACCAATGCGTATGCCGGCTCGCTGGCATGGTCGAATTTTTTTTCGCGGTTGACGCACAGCCATCCCGGCCGAGTCGTCTGGCTCTTGTTCAATGTCGCCATTGCCTTGTTATTGATGGAATTCGGCGTCTTCGGCGCGCTAGAAAAAGTATTGGGACTGTTTTCCAACATGTCCATCGCCTGGATCAGCGTCGTTGCCGCCGAACTGTTAATCAACAAGCCGTTGGGACTGAGCCCGAAAGTGGTCGAGTTCAAACGTGCCTATCTCCCGGATCTGAACCCGGTGGGCATTATTTCCATGTTATGCGCTTCCTTATTTTCGATCCTGGCTTATCTCGGCGCTTTCGGCCACTACGCTCAAGCATTTTCAGCGTTTATAGCGTTGGGCCTCTCGTTCGTTCTGGTCCCCGTCATCGCCTCCTTTACCCGTTACCGCCATTATTTGGCTCGCGCCCGTCACTACAAAAAAGAACATTCACCGCGCCAGTGCAGTATCTGTGAAAACCATTTCGAACATGAGGATATCGCCTACTGCCCGGCCTATGGCGGCAGTATTTGCTCGTTATGCTGCTCGCTGGATGCGCGTTGCCTGGACAGTTGTAAACCGGGCGCGCGTCTCGATGACTATCTGGAAAATTTCGCCCGTTGCTGCCTTCCCGGCTGGATGACTCTCAGTTCCAAGTTGCGCCTGCTGCGATTTATCCTTTTATTCAGTTTCCTCGCCAGTCTAACCAGTATTTTTATCGGCATTATCTATTATCAGGATTTACTGCTGGCCGAACCTTACCGCCCCTCCTTTCACCTGTTACTCAATAATTTTGTCAAAGTCTACTGCTCATTATTGGTTTTCATCGGTCTATGCACCTGGTGGTTGATTTTAAACGGCGAAAGCAGGCGCGTGGCGCACGAAGAAACCGCAAAACAAACCCAACTGCTGCTAACCGAAATAGCCGAACACAAATCCACCGACGCCAAACTGCAACAGGCTCTCCAATCGGCCGACAATGCCAACAGCGCTAAAAGCCGTTTTCTCAGCAACATGAGTCACGAAATACGCACGCCTTTAAATTGCATCATCGGTTATTCCCATATCCTGCATAAAGACCCGTCGATCCCCGAACATCGGCGTAAAGCCGTCGAAATACTCAAGCGGAGTGGAGAGCATCTCTCGTCGCTAATCGAAGATATCTTGGATATCGCCGGCATCGAGGCCCGTAAATTCGAACTTCGCTACGAAACATTCGACTTTCACTCGTTCATTGAGCATCTGCTGAGTATCTTCAAGGTCCAAGCAGAGGATAAAGGTTTACGGTTTCGTTGTCAGATCGTCGACCGCTTGCCGGATAAAATTCGAGGGGATGAAAAAAGAATCCGCCAAATTCTGATTAACTTGCTTAATAATGCCGTCAAATTCACCGATTCGGGGGAAATTCTATTTCGTATCGGCTATCGCAGCGAAGTTGCGACCTTTCAAATTATCGACAGCGGCGAAGGGATCGATCCACAAAATCTCGAAAACATTTTTCAGCCTTTCACCCGCCTGAGCCGATCGACCGGCAATGCCATCGACGGTAGCGGATTGGGATTGACGATCAGTAAAATTCTTACCGAACTCATGGGCGGTGAACTGTCTGTGATTAGCGAAAAAGATAAAGGCTCCACATTTACCGTACGGCTATTAATGGCCGACCAGAAAAACACCCCCCAACCATTGGTTGAGGACAATATCGTCGGCCTTCAGGGCGCAACCAAAAAGATTCTGATCGTCGATGACCAACAGGAACAACGCGATTTGATTGCGACATTGCTGCAGCCTTTGGGATTTATCCTGGAGAAAGCCGCTTCAGGCGAAGAATGTCTGGCCAGCGTTAAAAGTTCCAAGCCCGACTTGATCCTGCTGGATCTGTCGATGGGCGCTCTCGGCGGTCTCGAAACGGCCAAACGACTCCGAACAGACAACTACCTGATGCCAATTCTGGTAGTGAGCGCCAATGCTTATCCCTCTGACCGGCAGGCGGCGATCGATGCCGGCTGTAATGACTTTCTGGCAAAGCCGCTAAAAATAGGAGAGTTATTGGCCAAACTCAAATTACATTTGTCATTGAACTTCATATACGAAAATAAAACCATCGAAATAAACAGTACGGAAAAGGCTGCCGACATGTTGTTTCCTCCTCCTAACGTCATCGAACAACTGATGCAATTTGTCCGTATCGGCGATTTATTCGGGCTTAAGCATCAACTCAACGAACTGATCAAAAGCGAACCGGGTTATCAGGATTTTTGCCGGCGTATACGAACTTTGGCCAATGAATATCGGATCGGAGAAATCAAAAAATTTCTCAATACTCAACCTGTACTCTCGGATGATTGAACCTATGATCTTTACGAAAAATTTTACCGAGATCTTCCGATGACTGTGCCCCCAATGAAACCAACCATTGGAACGGTTCTAATCGTCGACGATACGCCAGGCAATCTCGCGGTACTGTCGGATATGCTGTCCGAATCGAATTATCGGGTGCTAGTTGCCACCGACGGTCTTTCCGCCCTTGAACAAATCGACTATTTAAAACCGGATATTATCTTGCTGGACGTCATGATGCCCGGTATTGACGGTTTCGAGACCTGCCGAAGACTCAAGGAAAGTTCCGAAACAGCTACGATTCCGGTTATTTTCATGACAGGTCTGAGCGAGCTGGACGATCTGCTGAAAGGCTTCGGCGAAGGCGCTGTCGATTATATCGTCAAACCTATCCGGCCGGCCGAAGTCCTGGCTCGAGTCGAGGCCCAGTTGTCACAAGCGCGCAACCTGCAACGAGCGGAAGATACATTGAACCGTATCGCTTTCGCCGCTTTGGCGTTCGATCATTCAGGACTGATCACCTGGCTTACGACGACGGCCATAAAAATTCTTTACGATTGCGATCCGGCAAATAGCGCCACTGACAGTCGAATTCAGTGCGGCGATTATTTGCCCCAATCGCTACTGAACCAAATCAAGCCTTTACAGCACCGACTTTCATCCGACGACAGCCCAGTCAACGATATTCGGGTAGGAAACGACTATAGTGGAAAAATAATCCCCTGCCATCAAATCGGTGAATTTATGCTGCTCATTCAAAAACGTGCGCAAGAATGGGATCTAGCATCGCTAAAAAGCTCATTCGGATTGACTGCTCGCGAAGCCGAAATCCTAATGTGGATTTCCAGAGGAAAAACCAACAAGGAAGTCGGGCTAATTCTGGAAACCAGCCCCAGAACGGTTAACAAACACCTCGAACACATTTTCGAAAAACTGGGGGTCCCGACCCGCACCGCAGCAGTTGCCAAGGTATTGAACAGCAACTCGACCTAATCTCGTCCGCCGACTCAATAACGGCCGGGTGACTTATCTTCTTAACGTCTCCCATCCAAAAAGACTCGTCAGTCACGCAGAAAATCAATCAAAAATTAGTGATTGATCGTTAAAATATGGCAATATCAAGGAGTGGATTCAATAGTTTTGTCGAATAGGCTTCTCGTCAAACAATTTCCACCAGACCCACTACTGGAACAAACAGTAATTGCAGCAAGAACCTGGTAGCCTTGCGTTACTTACCGATTTTTCCTAAACGATTGATCCATGACAACATCCGAAGACATTCTGCGACGTTATCAACTGATTTTGACCTCCGCCGGTGAAGGTATTTATGGATTGGACAAAAATGGCAAAGGGACTTTCGTCAATCCGGCCGCCATCGCAATGACCGGGTGGACGGAAGACGACGTCATCGGAAAGCCTGTTCATCCCTTGCATCATCACACCAAGCATAACGGCAACCCGTATCCGCAGCACGAGTGTCCCATATACGCCGTACTAAACGACGGCGAGGTCCACCATGTGACCGACGAAATTTTCTGGCGTAAGGACGGCAGCTTTTTTCCGGTGCATTACACCAGTACGCCGATCCGGGAAAACGGCATAATTATCGGGGCAGTGGTTGTTTTCCAGGACGTCAGCAAATTAATGCAAACGCAATATTCGCTGGCGCAATTGCAACGCCACAACGAGTTGCTGTTGGCAGCGGCCGGAGAAGGCATCTGCGGTTTCGATTGCAACGGCAATGTCACCTTTATCAACCCGGCCGCAGCCGACTTGCTGGGATGGCGGGAACAATCGCTCGACCGACTGACCATTCACAACATCTTCGGCCGGGACGAACCGAAAGCCGAAGAATATTGCCCGGTTCATAACATCGTCAACGGTAAACAACGCTTCCAAGCCGTCGACAAACGCTTCTGGCGCAACGACGGCACCACTTTTCCGGTCGATTTCGTTAGTACGCCGATCCTAGAAGACGATCGGCTGCAAGGCGTCGTGGTGGTTTTTCGGGACATTACCGAACGCAAGCAGGCGGAACAGAAACTGAAAACCGCCTTGGCCGAGATCAAACAACTGAAAAACCGATTGCAGGCCGAAAATATCTATCTGCAAGAACAAATCAACCTGAATCACCATTTTGCCGACATCCTCGGGCAAAGTCCGCCGCTGCAGTCGGCTTTACGTCAAGTCGAACAAGTAGCTCCAACCGACAGCACGGTACTGCTTCTCGGCGAAACCGGAACAGGTAAAGAACTTTTCGCACGCGCGCTGCATAATCTCAGCCGTCGACGGGAACGGCCGTTGGTCAAAGTCAATTGCGCCGCACTGCCGACCAACCTAATCGAAAGCGAACTGTTCGGCCACGAAAAAGGCAGTTTTACCGGCGCCACGGCAAGGCGGACCGGTCGTTTCGAACTGGCTCATGAAGGCACGATTTTTCTCGATGAAATAGGCGAATTGCCGCTGGAATTGCAAGCCAAATTATTGCGAGTATTACAGGAAGGCGAAATCGAAAGGCTGGGCGACTCAAAAACCCGTAAAATCGATGTAAGAATTCTGGCCGCCACCCACCGCGACCTCAAACGAATGGTGGCAGATGGACGTTTCCGCGAAGACCTGTACTACCGTCTCAGCGTTTTTCCGTTAACCTTGCCTCCCCTTCGGGAACGAAAGCACGACATTTCGTTACTAGTCCAAAGTTTCATCACCAAATACGCCCAAAAAACCGGAAAAACCGTTACCCATATCCCGCAAACCGTCATGGACAATCTGCAAAACTACCACTGGCCGGGAAATGTCAGAGAACTGGAAAACGTCATCGAACGTGCTGTCATTCTTTCAACATCCCAAACATTGCAGATTCCGCCGCTCCAAAACCCAAGCGCCGCACCAATACCGGCAGAACCGTTAGAATCATTGGAATCCATGGAGAAAGCGCATATCATCAAGGTACTGCAACATACCGGCTGGCGCATTTCCGGCGAACAAGGTGCCGCGACAATTCTGCAAATGCACCCGAACACCTTACGCTCCCGGATGAGTAAATTGGGTATCCGTCGCACCGCCAATGCAGAGTAACAAAATTTCGTTAATTTACGATATTTCGTTTATTTTTTTCATAAACACCCGCTTCTATTTATTTCAACCAAATGCAACAAACTGTTTTTTAACAGCTTTTAAAAAAAACAGCTGTCTTGGCACGTCCCCTGCAATAGTCTGAATGTATTCTTTAATCCTTCAGGAACAGACTATGCCGAAAAACACCTTAATCGCTCAGGATTCTTCCTTCGAATCCAAACCATCATTATTTTTCACGCATCAGGCGAATAACGCCCAAAAGGGCGAAAAGGACGACGCAACGAGCAGTATCACTTTAGTCACTAGCCCGAATTGCAGCTATTGCCATGCCGCAAAGTCCTTGCTGCAACAGCGAAATCTTCCTTACCGGGAAATTGACCTGTTGCAAGACAGTGAGCTGGCAGGACAACTGCTGGCTCAAAGCGGTCGGCGCACCGTACCGCAGATTTTCATCAATCAATCACCGATAGGAGGCTACACCGAATTGGCCGAATTACTCAGCCGTAACGAATTCGATTCGACGCAATTTCAGACCCTTTAACGCTGCTGCCTATTCGTCATTTTAACGAACATCGCGCCGATCACGACTTGATCGGCGCGGATTTTTCAGCTCATTTGGAGAACACATTATGTCCACATTAAAACTCTACCGTCATCCGTTATCCGGCAATGCTCACCGCGCCGAACTCTTTCTATCCATCCTGGGCCTCAACGCCGAACTGATCGCCGTCGACCTGATGCAAGGCGAGCAAAAACGGCCGGAATTTCTCCGTAAAAACATTTTCGGACAAGTACCGGTTTTGGAGGACAGATCGATCACCGTTGCGGATTCCAACGCCATTCTGGTTTATCTGGCAAACCAGTACGACACCGAACATACCTGGCTACCAATCGAACCGGCTGAAGCAGCCGAAGTTCAACGATTTTTGGCCGTCGCTTCCGGACCGGTCGCTTCAGGTCCGGCCACCGCCCGTTTGATCAATCTGTTCGGTGCTCAATTGGATAAGGTCAAAGCGGTCGAAAACTCGCACAAGCTACTAAGCACACTGGAAGAACACTTGCACAACCGAGAATGGTTGGCGACCGATCACCCGACCATTGCAGACCTGTCTAACTACAGCTACATCGCTCATGCCCCTGAAGGCGATGTATCGCTGCAGAATTACCCGAATGTCAGAGCTTGGTTGCGGCGCATCGAATCGTTGCCTGGATTTGTACCGATGCAGGCATCGGCCGTTGGGCTTGCCGCCTGAAACGTGCGTTGATCATGGCGTACTTGAAGACCGGGTTTAATGTCTTAACCCGGCAATGAATTTCGCTCCCCCGCCTCATCCTGCCGATTTGCCGCGTAATCGGCGGGATTCTTTTTTAGGAGGTTGATATGAATCTTGTCGCTTTATCGGTCGGAATCCTGATCGCCTTTTTCACTATCGGTTTATTCGGAAAATTGAAAATCTTCAACCGACACGCCGCGTATGCCGGTTATTTGGCCAGTTTTCCGGTTTATTATTGGATATTTGCCCTTGCAAGCAACAGTTACAATGCACTGTTTAATGAAGTTCTGGTCGGTTTGATATTTTTTCTGTTGGCAGGACTCAGTCTGACACTACCGACCGCGAACCGCCACCTAATCCTCGGTTTCGCCTATCTGCTTCATGCCGGTTACGATATGTCCCATCCGGTCTGGTTTGCCAATCCGGGCACGCCTTTATGGTGGACTGAATTTTGCGCCGTTATCGACGTGATTTTGGGCATTTATATTCTCTCGATTCTTATCGGCCGACAATCCAGAGTTTCGTTAAAGAATTGCCGGGAGGTGGCCTGTGACTGATTATGAAACCACCTCGACTTCGTCTTCCCCTTTTCACCGCGGAGAGCAGCGCGTTCAGCAGCGGATGGGCGTACGCGACGCCATGGAGCGCTTCGGCCGCCAAGTCATCCGCGACCACATGCCCGAACAGCATCGAGATTTTTATACCAGTTTACCGTTCGTGTTCGCCGGACATGCCGACGACCTCAACCGCCCTTGGGCTTCGATCCTGTTCGATCGGCCCGGCTTTATCCTCTCACCTGATAACCGGCGGCTATCGATCCATACGCAACCGGTTGCGGGCGACCCGTTAACGGGAGCGCTAGTAAAAGGCAGACGGCTCGGTTTGCTCGGAATTGAACTGTCGAGCCGGCGGCGCAATCGCCTGTCCGGACGAATCACAAGGGTTCACCCGACCGGCATTGAGCTAGCTGTCGATCAGACATTCGGTAATTGTCCGCAGTATATCCAGAATCGCGAATTGCATTACATCGATTCGGGTATCCAACCCGAGCAAAGCATGATCGAATTGACCCAGTTCGACCAAGAAGCGGTTGAGCTAATCTCCTCCGGCGATACATTTTTTGTCGCCAGCTATGCCGCAGACGGCACCGGTCGCGCCTGCGAAGGGGCCGACGTATCCCATCGAGGCGGTAAGCCCGGATTTATCCGCATCGACGATTCTCGTCACCTGACTATTCCCGACTATCTAGGCAACAATCATTTCAACACGTTAGGCAACTTCGTTGAAACTCCAAAAGCCGGGTTGTTGTTTATCGATTTCGCTAACGGACATTTACTCACGGTGACCGGCTCGGTTGAAATTCTCTGGGATTCACCGGAAACCCGTTATTTCGCCGGAGCGGAACGTTTATGGCGCTTTCGCATCGAACGCGGTCGCTGGCTCAAGAATGCGCTACCGTTTCGATGGATTTTCCGCGAATATTCGCCTAACACGCTGCTGACCGGCAGTTGGACCGAAGCGCAAGCCGCCCGCCGCGCTGAAAGGTTACGCAATAGCTGGCAACCTTACCGGGTAATCAAAATCACCAACGAAAGTAATGACGTCAAATCCTTTTATTTACAACCGCCCGACGGTCAAAAACCGACGTTTCAAGCCGGACAATATCTAACGCTAAAAGCCGACATAGACGGCAAAGAGCAAATCCGCACCTACACGGTTTCCAGCGCTCCCGGCGATCCTTTGCTGCGCATCAGCGTCAAGCATGAACGCGGTAATCGCGATAAGCCTGAAGGTCGCTTCTCCAGTTATTTGCATCGACACATGGAGACAGGCATGTCGGTCTCCGCCAAAGCGCCAGCCGGGACATTTACCTTACCTGCCGATCATAACCAGCAGCCTGCCGTACTCATTTCCGCCGGTATCGGCATCACACCCATGCTCGCGATGGCCCGGCATACGTGGCAGGAAGGTATTCGTACCCGCCGCCGTCGACCGGTCATTTTTATCAGTTCCGTACGCAATGCCAGGCAACGCGCATTTTATCGGGAATTAAACCAACTCGCAGCGGATTCGGACGGTCAGATCCAAGTATACTGGGCATTATCTCAGCCAGAAACTGGTTCCAAAACTTCCGACTACGACCATATTGGGAGAATCGACAAGAATTGGTTGCAATCGCTGTTACCGGCAACCTATTTCGATGTATTTTTATGCGGACCGGACGGATTTATGCAAAGTCAATACAATCACTTGCGTGAACTCGGCGTTCCCGATCGGCGCATTTTCGCAGAAACTTTCGGGCCTTCGTCGTTCAAACGAGACGTTAATCAAACTACCGATCATTTCACAGGGGCGCCGCCGGCCACGGAAGCCATCGTCACGTTTACCGAATCCAATCTGGAGTTGGCTTGGAAAACGCAGGACGGCACCTTGCTAGAATTCGCCGAAGCACACGGACTGAATCCGAATTCCGGTTGCCGTAGCGGCCGCTGCGGTAGTTGCAAAGTTAAACTGATTAAAGGACGGGTTAGCTATATTCAGGCTATCGATTTACCCTTGGAAAGCAACGAGATTCTGCTGTGCTGCAGCATCCCGGCAAAAGAAAAGGAACAACAAACCGCCTTACATATCGCTTTGTAAGCGAATAGCTTATCGAAACCGGTCAGTCTAGCATACCCACCCTCGTTGGACGGGTAACCTGAGCATTACACCAACCAGGAAAACGAACGCCGTAAAAACCGAACCCCGTCTCCGAACACGCACTCGCCGTGAGCCAAGACGATATTATTCGGTTGCCAAGCCAACATCGTTGCCAGCGCTTTTCCGGCCTGTTTCTTACCGAATATAAAACTTAACCGCAAGTCCAACGGCATCTTGCCGTAGGGCGCTATAATACCGGTCAAACCGGCCAACAGTCGTTGCCAGCGATTAAACACTACCGGAGAGAAGTTTTCGATCAAATCGGTCAGAATCAACGTTTTCGAGGGAACATGAAAAAAAACAACTTCTTCCATCAACGGACTGCCGCCGAACACTGTCTGCCGGATATCGTCCTGCCAAGCGGTTTCGGCAGTAGCGCATAATTCCTTCGTAAAGCGAATATCCGGACGTTTGGCGCTCAGGCCAGGCGCTGCATAACTTTCGGCATCCGGATAAGCCGCCTGCCATTGGGGTAGAAACAAGTGATGCAGCTTATTCGGAGCGATCAAATAGCGCACCTTGCCCAGTCTGTTTACTTCCTCTTGCACGGCGGCATTGAGACGAATCGGCGAATGAATCCATAAGCGCTGATCGCCGAGTTTAATCACGGTCATTCGGGTAGAATACGGTAAACCGAAAAAATTAACCGTCTCGCCGTCGTAAAGCCAAAGTCGTTCTCCGATCCTCTTCATAAGTCCTGAAAAAGCCTTATTCGTGTTCCGGCCGCAATCCGGCATACCAATCCAAAATCCGTTGCGCCAACTCGGAGGAACTGCTGTACAACACCCCGCGGTGGTTCATGAAAGTCGAATCGCGGCGGTTCAAATCCAGAGGATTTCCGAACATATCGCAAACAGTAGCGCCGGCTTCGAGAAAGATGTAGGCCGTCGCCGCATAATCCCACAGACTGCCCCCCCCTTTCGTTGATTTCGGGAACTTGAAATAACAGGCGGGTTGTTTTTCCAGCACCCAGCAAGCGTTCATCGCAGCACCGCCGTGATCGACCACATCAAGCCCGCCGGTGTAACTCGAATCTTCGGCAATCTTCTTCAATTGATCCTTCACTTCGGCGTAATACGGCCGCTGCCCGAAACTACGATCGCAAATCAACGTTAGCGGGCTTGAATATCGAATGGAAGCCGAAATTGTCATCGGTTTGCTGTTTTGAACAACCGTTTCTATCGAAAATGACGAAGCGGTCGTATTTATTCGCTCGCTAAATGCACCCTGATCCTTGATCGCATAATAGAGGATTCGCTCGACCGGATCGAAAACGACCCCGATCTGCGGAGATCCTTGGCGCGAAACCAATCCGATCGAAACCGCGTAACCGGGCGTGGATTCGATAAAAGGCAAAGTTCCGTCCAACGGATCAATGCACCAAAAATAATCTTTTTCCAAACGGTCCAGACTGTCAGGACTTTCCTCCGCCAGCATTGCCAAAGCAAAACGTTCGCAGGTCGGCAATAGCGTTTCCAGAATGATTTCCTGGCTTAAAAAGTCGACTTCCGTAACTACTTGCGAAGCATGGCTTTCCCCGCCTTTTTTACTATTCACTGTTAGATTGCTTCGGGCATACCCGGCAATCATCCTCCCGGCTTGTAACGCGGCGGAAATTGCGTATCGGCCAAGCAGAGACAAATCGTCGGAGGAAAGCATCATGCCTTTGAAACCGTTTTAAGAAATCGTTTGGTTAAATCGGGAAATCACTTCGCGCGAAAGCCGCTCACTATAACTGTTGATTTTCCAATGGCCGGGACTCCAGCCTTTCAAGAAGCGATGAAAATCCGTCCAGGCCACAGGAAACAAAGCCCGCCAGTCCTGTTCTACAGCATCGGCATCGATAATTGTCTGCCTTGAGGTCAAAGCCTTTTTCAGCTCGGAAAAGTAAATATCCAGTAGTTCGTTCTCCCGCTTCCGACATTCCTCTTCGTTCAGACAACTACCGATAAAATAGGCCACGTCTTTAACACCGCAGCCACCGCCGACATACTGAAAATCGACCGCCGCCACGCAATCGCCTGTGGGTGAAAAACAAAAATTGGCTAATTTGGCATCGCCATGAACAAACGTTTGAAACGGACTTTCCCGCAGTTTGCGGTCAATGGCTTCGGCAGCGTCTTTCAATGCAGTGTCTTCAAGCGCGTGCAACTCGTCAGGTCGAGTCTCCAAATGCCAGTATGTACCGGTCGGCCATAAACCCTCGGGGCTCTTGCCCAGAAAAGTGGCATGAAAATGAGCCAACCACGACAGGCAGGCGCGCAACTCCCGATCGGATACGCGACTCCGGCGTTCGGGATACCCTGCTTCGTCCAAGTCTTCGAAAGCCATCAATACTCCGTCCCTGCCCGATTCGAGCGCCAAACATTCCGGAACCCGGCAACTCGCATCGCAATACCGGCTCCAATGTCGGTACCAAGCCGTTTCAACCTGATAGGACCGCATTTTCCGTTGATGCGACAAATCGGTATTCCAACCTCGAGGATGTAGCCCTTGCCCGGACAAATGCACTTGTTTAACGACTATGCTTTTCAGCCGGCCACCTTTCAAACCGTACCTGACGATATTGCCATATCCGCTCCAAAGGCTTTGAATGGGGCCTATTTCGAATAAGGACGTCGCTCCCGTCGCCTGAAGAATGGCGATTTCAAAATTAGGGTTCATATTCCATTTCCAGATTGCATCATCACATTGACTATCCGTTGATTCTTAACATTCGTTAGACGAGTAACCGACACAAATTTCAAAAAGAGCATCGACCGCCTGTTTGTCGCGGCAAAACGAACAGCCGGATTCGCGTCTATGCTCAAAATATTTGCCCGTTCGTTCTAATCCGACCGGCCCTGTCGCCAACCAAACCGGCGTATCGGCGCCCTGATCCGGCGTTTCGTGGCCTCCGAAACCTAAATTGTGACTCAAGGTCGAATGTACGTCTCCTGGATGACAAGCATTGACGGCAATCCCGCAAGGCTCAAGCTTCTCGGCGAAAGCGGCGCTTAACATCCGGTCAGCCTGTTTCGACTGCCGATAAGCCGTATCGTTATCGTAGCGACGGCGGGTAAATTCCAAATCGCTCAAATCCAATCCGCCGGCCCAGTAACTGGCGACGTTGACGACTCTTGACGGTGCCGATACTTTTAAGACTTCCGTTAACGCGTCGATCATCCAAAAGTAACCTAGTACGTTAGTAGCAAACTGCATTTCGATGCCTTCGGGCGTTTCCTGCCGGTTGCGTGGCGTGCAAGCGGCATTATTGACCAGGACATCCAAAGGGCCGTTCCAACGTTCCGCCAAACGCCGGATATCGCTATAGCGACTCAAATCCGCAAGTTCAAAACGAACGAATTCATTACCGGTCGTATCAATAACTTCTTTTACCGCCCTAGCCGCCTTTTTTTCGTCCCGACAAACCAAAACGACTTCGGAATGTCCGGTTGCCGCAAGTTGCCGGGCGATCGCTTTCCCTATTGCCCCCGTCGCGCCGGTCACCAGATAAACCTTGAAACGGGAATCTCTATCAGTTGAAGAATCGGTAGAAGTCATCATAATCATTGACCATAGATCGGGGACGCCTTGTTCCAAAAGAATAACATTACTGAGGACCCAGGAAAAATATCATCTCCTGTCAATCGGCAAATAAGACGGGTGAATTTTCACCAATTATCGTCGTCTTATTCGGTAGATCGGTTATTTTAGATAATCGGCCAAACTCCTCGTAGAAAATGGCATTAATGACGCAGCGATATCGATGTTGATGTTATGATTTCTATCAAACTGCTTGTTCTTCCGTTGGTTACCCAGGAGGTTGATTTTATGAACTTTAATATCCGTAACATAAAAAAACAATGTTTCCTCACCGCTTTATTTTTGATGCTAACCGGTTGCATGTTCCAGAAACCGGACTATCTGAAAATGATCTCCGCACCGGAATTGAATCGAGTCATGCAAAACGAAGACATCTTTCTCGTTGACGTACATATACCTGAACAACGGCATATTAAAGGCACCGACCTGTTTATTCCTTATAACGACGTCGAAAAATACCAAAACCGTCTGCCTGAAGACAAAACCACACCCATTTATATCTACTGCGAAGGCGGGCCGATGGGCAATGCCGCTGCTCGGTCGCTTTACGAGTTAGGCTATCATAACTTGACCAACCTCGAAGGCGGCGCAAGAGCTTGGAAAGAAAGCGGATTCGATTTCGAATGATTGAGTGTTGCCGGGCTTGTCTGGAAAAACTTGCAAGCCCAGCCGAAAATCACTAACTCGCTTTTTAGCCGTTACCGGGTACTAAAAACGAAAAACATTTACAAATTAACGCCTATTCAGCTCTTTACAATTCTTTCTTACTTTTTCGCTTCAGAATATTTGCCGCATCTATTGACAAACGATCCTTTTATGGACTGATAATTGACCAACAACTAAGATCAGTTGTTTCGCCGTCTTTTAGAGTCTAATTGATTCATTTAACTCTAAAACAAGTGCGGCTTCCCATCGTCTCGGCCGGATAAAGAACCGAACCTTTCCCAGGAGCAATGCTTATGTCCGAAAAAGTATGTCAATCCATTCAATCCACTTCTTTAATTCCGTTAGTGTTGCTCGCGATGATGATCGTTTTTTCGACATCCTCCATTGCGGCTGACAGTATCTATCGTGATCCCCGACAACCCTCGTTTACGCTGCTTGTTCCGGACGGATGGACAGCACAGCCCAACGACCAGGGCGTACAATTAAAGCGCGGTGCCAGTTATTTCATGCTTCGTGTGTTAGGAGGCAATTCCTCTCCCGGCTCAATTCTCGTGCAAATTCGTCCCCAATTCGAACAACAATGGAAACAATTTCGCGAGCTCGAGGCAGGTCCCATTAAATTCGGCGGACAAAACGGAGCTTACGCAGTCTATGCCGGCATACCGCCTTCAGGTATCAGCTCGATTACTAAAGTTGTGACAATGACCAATGGACAGCTGACCTATATCGCCTTCGAAGGCATGCAGGCATCCGTTATTCAACAGCATAAACCGGACATGGATCGAATTGAACGCAGTTTCCTGCCGGATGAGATTCGCTAAAAATACAGCTTAATGACTCAACGGATGCTTAAGAAACGTTTACTGGTATGCTGGTTCATTGCTGTAGTGTCGACACCCTGCTGGCCGCGAGAGACGGATTTGGCTCGCCGCGCCGAAACGGAGTTTAGTATCGGCCACGGTGCGGAAGCGATGAAGCTCTGGCAGCAGGCGCTCGTCGAACATCGCTCGACCGGAGATTTAGCCGGTCAATTGAATGTACTCGAGAGACTTGGCACCACGGCGAAATTAATGGGACAACCGTCAGTAGCTACCCGGTATTTAGTAGAAGCGTTAGATACGGCCCGCCGCGTCGATAGAGCCGGGATGGAAATTGAAATTCTTACCAAACTGGCTGAGGCCGCATCAGAAAGCAATGACTACCCCGTCGCGATCCGGGCTAACCGCGAATTGCACGCCCATGCCGAAGCGACTCGCGATGTCGCCACGGCTTCGGTCGCTGCCGCCCGTTTGGGCCAAGCGCTACTCGACTCCGACCAGCCACAACCGGCTGTCCCAGCCTTTCGCCGGGCGGCCGAGCTCTTTCATATTCTAGGCCAAAAACCCAACGAGGGCGCCGCACTTGACTATCTTGGCGACGCCTTGCGCCGAATCGAAAACTACGTGGCCGCGGTCGATGCTTATCGAGAAGCGACAAAAATAGCGCATGAATCGGGACATTCGGGACTCGAAGCCGAGGCAACGCACGGTTTAGGCGTCTCTCTTTACTATTTAGGCGATTATTCCGGTGCAACAGACGCTCTGAAGAAAGCGATTCGTCTTGCCCGTCTGGCAGGCGAACGGTCGACTGAAACAGCAGCATTGATGACATTAGGCAATGTGCAATATTTCCTGGATCAACCCGAAGCGGCTTTACGCTCCTACCAACAGGTATTGGAAACCGCTCGAAAACAACAAAACAAAAAACTGGAAAGCGAAACGCTCGGAAATATGGGCCTCACTCTTGCCCATCTTAACCAGTTTGACCAAGCTGAGGAATATTTCCGAAAAGATATCGCCATAGCTAAGGAACGCGGTGATCGGTTAGTGGAGTCCCAGGCACTAGGCAACCTGGCAGGCCTTTTTATTTATCAGAAACACTATATCCAATCGATCCCACTATTGCAACGGAGCATAGAACTGGCGCGGGAACGCCATTACACGCGCGGCGAAAGCATTGCTCTACGTAATTTGGGCCTTGCTCAGCTTTTTAGTGGACAACCTGCCGCCGCCGAATCCTCGCTAAAAAAAGCCATTATCGCTCAGGAGGCTCTTCGTAACCAAACCTCCGGAATAGACAAGTACAACATTTCGCTATTCGATACACATAGCGACAGTTACCGCTTGCTCCAAGCGGCACTGATTGCACAAAATAAACCCGGAGAAGCATTGGAGGCTTCAGAGTTAGGACGCGCGCGAGCACTGGCCGACCTGATGGCCCAACAAGCCGCAGCGCCACCTTCGATCGATACCATTCGCTCCATCGCGCGTAACCGAAATCAAACTCTGGTGGAGTTTTCGGTCATCGCCGAAGATAACGCGATCTATATTTGGGCCGTAAGACCAGACGGTACTGTAAATTTCCGCCGAGCGAACATCGAAATGCATGGAGATAACATCGACAACGCCCTCCAGAATCTGGTTCACGAGACACGGTCGGCGCTTGGAACGCCAGGGACGAACGAAAACATAAGGCGTTCGGACGGAACCGGAAAAGCTAATAACTTACTTAACGTGTTCTACCGGTTGCTGATTGCGCCTGTGGAAGAGCTGCTCCCTCCCTCGCCTGATGAGCCGGTCGTGCTCATTCCTCAAGGCGCTTTATTTCTGTTGCCATTTGCCGCACTGATCGACGACAACAACCGAACCCTACTCGAATCGCATGCCCTCTTGGTGGCTCCCTCCATCCAAACATTGAAGCTGCTCGATACTCGGCCGGACAAATTAGAAACTAAACAAGCGTTTGTCGCCGGCAATCCGAAAATGTCACTCGTCAAATTGAGTCCATCCGACAATACTTTTGTAACTTTCCCGCCTCTCCCGGCCGCTGAGCACGAAGCCGTTACGGTTGCGGCTCTATTAGGTACTCGTCCATTGACCGGAGCGTCTGCCACCAAGTCTGCCTTTCTTACGGAGACTGCCAATGCGGACATTATTCACTTGGCGACTCATGGAATCGCCGACGATGTTCACGGCCAAGGCATACCGGGAGCGCTCGTTCTCGCAGGCGATAGAGGCGATGACGGGCTGTTGAGCAGCTCCGAAATCATGCACCTCAAATTACATGCTAATTTGGTCGTTCTCAGCGCCTGTAATACCGGCCTGGGTAAAATCAGTAGCGATGGAGTATTAGGACTTTCACGCGCTTTTCTCGCCGCCGGCGCGCGAAGCGTTGTGGTTTCCCTCTGGAGCGTACCCGACCAACCGACTGCAGAATTAATGCAATATTTTTATGAAAAACTGACGCATGCCTCAAACAAAGCCGCCGCCCTCCGCCACGCAATGTTGGCAACCAGATCCAAGCACTCCAATCCTCTGGCATGGGCCGGATTTATTCTTGTAGGAGAAAGCGAATGAATAATAAAACAGGTATGAGTTTCTTAGTTCTTATCCTCGCTGCTGCGCCAGTCATGGCCGAAAATTCGTTTCAGCGTTTTCGTAGCCTATTGATCGATTTCTTTGCCGAGCAAGGCTATATTCCGGTCATTGTCGATCGCGGTTATAAACTCGGCGATGTCGTCAATATCGACGGCGTCAATCTTTACGCCAGAGGAGAACGTTGTTTTCCGACACTGAAAGTTCCCTCGCCTGTGAAATCCGCGTTACCGGATGTGGTTCGCGTCGACGATGCCGCGTTGAGTTGGGGACTTCGACTGCGGCAGATATTCAATTCCAGCATCGGCGCCGATTTGGCGCGTCGGATTGAAATCAAATTCTCCGATGTTAAAGTGATATCTGTCACCTTGCTCGAACTACGTGAAGCTCTGGACCGCAACGCTTGTCCGGAGATTGCGCCATTAATTGACGGCACGTTGGCACCGCTGCAATCGAACGAGCGGCCGTACTTTGTAATCAGCGAGGTCATGATCGGCAAACGCGAAGCCCAACTCGAATTTGCTTCCCGCGCCGATCTCGCATTTAAAACGAAACAGTTAACGGGACAAGTAGCCTCCACGGATCTTGCCGTCAGCACAGAAGGCGGCGGGATAGTCACGCTGACCAACAAAACGGCGACTCTGATAGCGATTAAGCCGGTTACCGTCCCCAATATTGTGAAAATTGCATCATTTTCCAACGAATTTAGAGGTTCGGAAACCGAATCCCTGCTTCAATGGCAACCGATCGATTGCCAACCCGATGGCTCTTGCTGGAACCGATTTAATCCGTTCGCCGAACAAGTAAAAGCCACCGATATCAATCTTTCTCCCGAGGATTTAGAACGATGAAGAAGTATCTTATTGTTGGATTAATCTTTCGGAAAAAATTTTTATCCAACGAAACGCTTAAAGACCGTCTGTAACATTTGTTAACTGAGCATATGATGAAACTATTACCGGTCAACGACCTGAAAAGCAACAAGTACGATAGCGACAGCTAACAAAAAAATCATCAAAACGCCACCCCGCAGGCTTTGAGGAACAAAACATAAGAAAGAGGCCAGCCTGGATAAAATCCATACCGGCGGAGCACCTACCATCAGTTCCCTATAAGCCCTCTTGCCAGCCAATTTTAAGGTATCGTGCATGTATCCGGTGCTACGCAAAAATGGGATTAACATGCGTTGGCTTACGGGGCGCCGGATAGGAACATGATCGAGCGCCTGATTGATCGCATTGATGACCGAGCCGTCGCTAGCCCAAAGCGATTGAAATAAAACTTTACCGTCCGGCGCGATTAAATGAAGTGAATTAGGCTTGGTATCCAATGATTGGTGTTGAACCCCGTTTAACTCATCGATAATAATAGGAAAATCAACGCGATATGCCTTCTTAAACTTCAGCGCATAACTACGCTTTTCCTCCAGAGTTTTCGGCTGCGGATAATTCTCTCCTGGATGAGCTTCCCGCACATAAATTAAAACGATGTTGATCTTTTTGTCATAGGTCTGTTGCAGCTCTCGAAGAAATGGTAAGCAACTGATTGTCATCGGACAGGTAATTGAAACTGCCACTAACAGCATTAATTTATTATCCGCGAACCGGTGCAAGCTCGTTTTTTCGCCTTTATCTGTCATAACCGCTAAATCACGGATGATGTCACCGGTCCGCATGGCGTTTCGGCTGAAACGTATATCCTTCATCATGACAGCTAAATTAAAACCGTCGATCAAATATTCATTGGCAACCATTTCATTTTTCGCTTTTAGATGATCATTAACGTTCATGACTCTCTTTCATTTAATTTATTTACTACATCAATTTTTTCAGTGCGCAAATTCGGTCATTGAGAACCTTGACCAGAAATGAATGACGCGACAAATCCAAACGTCTAAAGGGTCGGCTTGTTTGATGAATATCGATCGGCTATCCGATTTCATTGTTTTTTCCGGCTGCTGTCTCAGAAAAAAGTCATCTTCCTTCACAATTGCCATGACCATTCGGCAAACGCATCGTCGACCTCCGTTTGAAACAAATGGTTGGCATAGTTGCTCATAGTCTTGACGGCAATGGCGACGATAATCTCCAAAA
Source organism: Methylococcaceae bacterium (assembly GCA_050304855.1). Taxonomy (GTDB): domain Bacteria; phylum Pseudomonadota; class Gammaproteobacteria; order Methylococcales; family Methylomonadaceae; genus Methylomarinum. Next base: position 16,975 of record JBNLEI010000310.1, on the reverse strand, counting down.
CATGCCTCTCCGTAAATCCGGCTTCCAGAAAAGCGATAACATCCCCTCTGGGAGGTCGGCCTTTTGAGTCCAACATGACCCGAGTAAAGGCTCTCAAAGCCGCTGCTTTCGTATCGTCGATTGCTTCGCCGTTTCTGATCGAATCAACTGTCTGCATAGGAACACCGGAATAGTCGATCGCAATCGCACTGTGGGCTGCGACACAGTATTCGCAAGCATTTTCCCGGCTGACGGTCAGGAAAATAATCTCCTGTTCAGCCGCCGAAAAAGCGGATTCGTTCCTGAACAATTGATAGGCCTGCAAATAAGATTTCAACAACGCCGGCGAATGCGCCATATTTTTATACATATTCGGTAGAAAACCCAAGTTTTTTTCTGCTGTTTCCAGAGTCTTTTTTACGTTCATCCCGGCCTGCTCGATTGAAATAGGCGGCAATGATAGTTGATAGTTAGAAGTCATATTGTTACTCCTCAATTAAAATGTCACATTTAAAACCATTTGGTCCACAATTAAGCAAAAAAGACCTTATTTCTAAACCCGTTAGCTAATCACCTCCACTTTTTTTATCGAAACGATTTTAGCGTCATGTCGACAACGGCTTGCAAGATTTTAATATCTACACCCGCTTTAACCATCGTTCTCAAGCCGCTGATCTGGGCGAGTAAATAATTAACCAAGGTATGGTTATCAGACATGGGGTTGATATCGCCTTCCCGTTTGCCGCGTTCGATCGCGCGAAACAAAACTTTCCCCATATTCTCGATGCCGTGCGCAGCAGCCTCCGACGCTTCTACATCCTGCGGGCACAACTCATTGATGGAATTCACCAAAAAACATCCTTTTTTATGGGTGGACTGTTCGGCTTCGCTGATTACATCCTGCAACAAGCCTACAAGAAATTGTATTGCCGAATCGCCGCTTTCCAATTGGGTTGCTAAATTATGAGCCATCAGACGCTGGTAATAATCAATGCAACTCATAAACAATCGGTGTTTATTGCCAAAGGTCTGATAGAGGCTACTTTTCGACAACCCCATGACATTCAGCAAATCTTGTAACGATGTCGCCTCGTAGCCGACCTGCCAGAATTGTTGCATGGCTGCCTCCAAGGCCTTTTCGGTATCGAATCCTCTCGGTCTTCCAATATTCATAGAGCTATTTTTGTACCGATCGGTCCTATTGTCAACTGAACGACTCCAGCAATGCTGCGTTGGCCTGTGAATGCAACTCAATCAACTCATGTGCCGATCAATAATTTCATCGGCCATCGCCGTCATATCCACGGGACTCGGTCCTTTATTGACTTGAGCGATCGCCGACATACCTTCCAATAACACAAATAATTTGTATGCCAGTTCATCAGCTTTGTTGGCCCCCATGGACAAACAAAGTTCTCTTAACACGTCCATCTCCCACTGTTTGAATCGTAGGCAGGCTTTTTCGATGGCGTCGTCTTTACCGGCGAACTCACCCATCGCGTTGACGGCCAAACAACCATGAAAATTGACGTTACCGAACCAAGTGGCGGCATCGGCGAAAATCGCCCGGATTTTACCTCGTTCGTTACCTTTGTCCTCAGCCAGCAGACGATCCATATGTTGCCGGTAGTTCAAACGGTAATGCTCCAATACCGCCACAATCAGTTCGTTTTTGGTTGGGAAATACTTATATAGGGTTCTCTTCGAGATACCGGCCTCACGCATGATCAAATCGACTCCGGTCGCGTAAAAACCGTTTTCTTTGAAGAGCCGGTAAGCGGTTTCGACGATCGCGTCTTGTTTAAGGGTGGATCCCATGAAGCTCCTTGTTTTTCGATGTTTGCCAACAGTTCCGTATTAAAGGATACCAGCGGACGACAAAAAGTAAACCGATTTGTATACAAAACTCTTGACAAGAGTAAACAGAACGGTTTACTCTTTCATACAAGTAAACCGATTGGTTTACTTGTTTGTTTTTTATTAGGAGACCACTATGTTCAGATTCAACTTCAATGCCTTCCTTATTTTTTGGGCCTTAGCTGCTATACCTCCCGTCAACGCGGATGAAATGTCGGGTATGACAAACTATGCCCACTTCGATGCCAAAGGACAGCTCGTCAGACCGAGCGGTTATCGGGAATGGATATTCATCGGTGCCCCACTCACGCCAAACGACATGAATAACGGCAAAGCGGCGTTTCCGGAATTCCATAATGTTTATATCGACCCGGTCAGTTGGGAATATTGGAAAAAAACCGGAGACTTTCGCGACGGTACGGTAATTGTGAAAGAACTGGTCAGCGTCGGCGGAAAACAGGCGCCAAGCGGCAACGGCTATTTCCAGGGCGAATATATCGGCTTGGAAGCAATGGTCAAAAGCAAACAATACCTTCCCGATGCACCGGGATACTGGGGATTTTTCCGTTTTACCATAGAAAACAGTCCCGTATTGTACTCAACGGCTCTCGCCCAACCCGGTGAAAACTGTTTGGCCTGTCATCAAACCAAAGCCATTAAAGACCAGGTTTTTGTTCAGTTTTATCCGGTACTCCGTGCTGCCGCGGGCATGGGTGAAGCGGGGACCGGTAGACAATAACGCCTTCTACTTAAAATAATGTGGAGATCCACCATGAATACACGTATTATCAACCTGATTTACGGTGCCGTTTTTGTCGCCGTCGGAGTATTGGGTTTCGTCCCGAATCCGCTTGTTTCGGCAGTCGGACTATTCGAAACCAATGCCGTTCACAATCTGGTTCACGGTTTGCTCGGAGTCGTTTTTATCGTCGGCGCGTTAATATTTCCAGGCTACGAAAGCCGACTGCTAAAGCTGTTGGGATTGGGCGGAATCGCGGTAACCGTATTGGGTTTTATGACCGACGGTAACACGTTACTGGGTATTATTCGCGTCAATCAGGCCGACCATTGGCTGCACTTGGGCTTAGCACTGGTAGTCCTGGCTTCGGGGTTTCTGTTCGCCGATAAAAAACCCGAATTACCGATTCACGCCTACGAAATGAGATGACCGTCCCCGGACAAACCATCATCAACGAAGCGAGAGGTTGCACGTTGTGCGCCTCTTGCCTTCCATTGAAGCCCAAACCGATATTCCAACTGCATCCGAGCGCACGTATCCTGATTGCCGGTCAGGCGCCGGGCCGGAAGGCGCACGAGAGTGGCATTCCCTTCAATGATGCCAGTGGAACGAGGCTCAGAAGTTGGATGAGGATCGATGAAACCGTTTTCTACAGTCCGGAAACGGTCGCTATCCTCCCGATGGGATTTTGTTATCCTGGAACAGGAACATCCGGCGATCTGCCACCCCGTCCGGAATGCGTCGAACATTGGCGTCATCAATTACTGGCCTTGTTACCCCATATCCAGTTAACCTTGTTAATCGGCCGCTATGCTCAGCGCTGGCACCTCGGTAACAGAGCAAAATCAGGATTGACCGCAACCGTCCAAAACTGGCACGACTATTGGCCTCAATTCGCACCGTTACCCCACCCCAGCCCGCGAAACAATGGTTGGCTGAAACAAAATCCTTGGTTCGAACATGAACTACTGCCGGAATTACAGAAAAGAATTTCCGAACTTCTTTCCGCTTCTGACTAATCCAGTCCGATTGAGCTGTTTCATATAAATTTCCTGGCAGCCAAACATTCAAATTTCTTTTTCTCGGCCGCCCGCTAATTATCCTGGCACAGGAAATGTCGCCACTCGACGAAAGGTTTCAGAAAACGAATCTAAGCATTTTTCCAGATTTGGCAAAACGCCATCGCGGAAGCACTCCGGCGCGGTCAACAACAAGACATTGTTGAAGCAAAAGCCGAGCAACCTTTCTTGGTTCCGATGAAAATAGTCAGTCACGAACTAAATTTAGCTAATGCACAAATTCCGATGGCTAAGCATTTAGCTTATTCGTACTTTTCCTAACACATTTGTTTCTGTTTACGACAAAAAAACTTGTCACAAAACAAACAACGATTAACTCTCTCTTAAACAAAATCATTATGTTACGGTTTGGCATATGCTTTGCAGAATTTTCAAAAAAACCATGATGTGAATATATAACCAAAAACAAGATAAAATGATCATAACGCTATCAAACATCGTCAGACGCTTTTTTCACTACCGTGATATGCCGCGACTTTGTAATTTGATGCATCCCACAATCTTTTACCATTGGAAAACAAATGCCCGGTTTATTACCCGATATCGATCCCGACGGCCTGCTTGAATACTCGGTGGTCTTTACCGACCGTTCACTCAACCACATGTCTCAAACGTTTCAGGGCGTGATGAAAGGAATATCGACTACGCTAAAGCAAATTTATAACGCTGAAGCCGTTGCGGTTGTGCCGGGTGGCGGGACTTTCGGAATGGAAGCCGTAGCGAGACAATTGGCTACCGATAAAAAATGCTTGATCATCCGCAACGGTTGGTTCAGTTATCGCTGGTCACAAATTCTGGAAATGGGCAAAATTACCTCTGCTATTTCGGTATTAAAAGCCCGCCCGACCGAAGCCGGATCGCAACCGGCATACCAACCCCCGCCAATTGCGGAAACGGTGGAAACCATTCTTCGTGAAAAACCCGATCTAGTGTTCGCTCCGCACGTGGAAACCTCGTCGGGCATGATATTGCCCGACGGCTACATTCGTGCAATGGGCGATGCCGTGCATTCGGTTGGGGGGATGTTGATTTTAGACTGTATAGCTTCCGGCACGATCTGGATCGACATGGAATTGTGCGGCGTTGATGTGCTGATCAGCGCCCCGCAAAAGGGTTGGAGTGCGTCACCCTGCAGTGCATTGGTGATGATGAATGCCGTTGCCCGAGGGAAAGTTGAATCGACAAAGAGCAGTAGTTTTGCCGCCGATTTACAAAAATGGTTGCACATCATGCAGGCCTATGAAAACGGCGGTCACGCTTATCATGCCACCCTGCCGACCGATGCTTTAACCCGGTTCCACCAAGCTATCAAAGAAACCGAAACGTATGGTTTTGAAAAAGCCCGTAGTCAACAGGAAATCTTAGGCCAAAAAATTCGCCAGTTAATGACTGACTACGGCTATAAAAGCGTTGCGACCGAGGGATACCAAGCACCGGGCGTTGTGGTCTGTTACACAGACGACGACGCTATTCAAAACGGAAAGAAATTCTTGCAGCAAGGCGTGCAAATTGCCGCCGGGATCCCGTTACAATGCGATGAACCCGACGATTTCAAAACCTTCCGTTTGGGTTTGTTCGGTCTGGATAAGCTGCAAGCAATTGATCGCACAGTTGATAATTTGGCTAAAGTTTTACATGCCATATGCCATTAAAACTGAAATGTTTTCCGGTCGTTATTAACGCGAATTTTTTAATATCACCGGAAGCCGTCTCATAAACCTCCTTTAGCCTGAGCCGAAACGATTCAATTTGATCGATATATTCAAACACCATGGCGTAAATTCGCACAAAGGGACTTTTCCCGACAACTCAGTCTGTCGATTCTGCGACAATACGGCGGCGAATCCCGGTGGGTATGCATTCCAAGTGAATGATTTGGTCGAAAAGGGTAACTACCCGCAGCAACTCCATATTGACGACATCTCTGATCGGAGTATAAGAAACGGTTTCACAGCAAGGATTATTTATTGAATAGCACCAAATCCGAAAACACGGATGGAAAATTCTTATAATGAAAGGTAGATCTGAAAGCTTGCTTCGTTGGGCTGCATTTCCGGGTGCGTAGCAACTAAATCGGCATATTGACCGTAAATACGCCGAGCTTCATTGATCAGACCCATTTTTTTATAACAAACCATCAACCGTTGATAAAAGACTTCGGCAAACTCATCAACTGCTAAGCCATTCTGATAGCAATCCACTGCACGCTGCCATTGTTGCCGCTCTTCCCAATACAGGCCCAGGCCGGATGTCGCAGCCAAGTACTTTCGGTGCAATCGCTGACGCATTGGCAGACACCAACCTAAGCAAATTTCACTACTGAACAACTGACCATGATAGAGTTTTAACGCTTTTTCTGTTTGTTCGGGGTTGATGATAGGTGTCCCCACCATCCGTTCGAACGCCCAGGCATCTACCCAACAATAACGCGGATCGAGGCTAAGCAGTCCGTCACTCAATTGTATGGCTTGGTGATCTCCAAGTAATGCCCGCAGTCTTTTTAGCGCCATATTGAACGAGGCATGGGCCGCGTCCGCCTCGGCACTCGGCCAAATACAGTCCATCAATTGATTAATATTGATATCACGTCCACCCAGCGATATTAGTGCCCTAAGTAATTCCAATGGGCGTTTTTGCGATTTACCGGAAGACTGTAATGGGTGATCGTTAATAACAAGGTTGAATCGACCCAAAGTATAGATTCTATAGGTCCAGGGCCAGTTTTCAAGATGGACGGGTATCGTCTCAGGTATGAAATGACGTTTCTTGATCAATTGCCGTACATATTCGACTTCAATTCCGTTTTCGAGGGCACGAATGAGCAATCGAGAAACGACCCGTCGGCACCACCACGGCCAATTGACCCAACCGTGTTTCCGGCAAAAAGAAAGCGCCGTTTTCAGTTTTTGGGTCGATGTCGATTCGCCCGGTATATCGAGTTCAATTTCAGCATCCTGCATTAAGGCCTGGAGCATTGTGTTACTGCTTCTAAAGGTTTTTCCATAGCACTTGACTTGGGCCAGACAATCCAGAGCCGCTCGTGTATTACCATCCGCGTAGCGGGCTTGACCAACGGCTGTCAACGTTAGAGCGATGGCCCAAGGGGAACCGGCTTTGTTAGCATAATCGAACGCCAATTTTGCGTGTTCCCGCATGGCATCGTTGTTTTCTTTATGAAAAGCGGCAACGAAGCGTTGATAGTGGTAATGCGCCGCATCCAAAAAGCGTTGGGTATTCAACAAACCGGCCATGATATCCAGATTTTTTTCGGCACCTTTGATATCGTCGGAAGTCAGTTTTGCCCAGGTGATTTGCGCAAGTAACATGAAATTCCAAACTTGAATCCCGGTTTCTTCGGCAATCGCCAAACCCTGGCGCGCATTGTGCTCACACGCTTCTGTTTTACCCGCATTCCAATGATAAACCGCTTGAATGGCATATCGGGTTATCTGGATAAACGGGGCTATATCGCAGTTTTGTAGCGGTGTTTCCAGCTGCTTGATCAATGTGGTTGCCTTAGTTAAATTAAGATTACACCACGAGTAATATAGGATTAAATGATTAGCTAATTGTGTACGCAAAAACAGATCATCGCTTTGCAATATGTATTGTTCGAGCTTGGCGATCCAACGTTCACGATCCGGATGTTCAGGGCAACGGTAAATCATGGTGGAAAAAAAACCAGCGACAACTTTGATTTCAATTTCCGGAGAAGGAAATTGAGGATAGTGTTTCATCAAGCCATCCATTTCTGTTATCCAACGGTCCAACGGTGCAAAATCCCCCCATTGAAAAATATAAGAATCTACAATTCCGCTCCATGCTAGGCAAAGACCGGTCAGATCGTTGGTACATTTAAACAATGTGTAGCTTTGTTCCAAATATTGCCGAGCCTGAACAAAATTCATGGGAATAAAGCATAACCCCAACCAATACAAGCACCAAGGTTGCCGATTCAGCTCTTGTCGGGGAATTGCCAACAACCATTTTTGCAAAGTCAGCCCCCTTCCCTGTTCGAAATAGATCTTGGCATGTTCCAGGATTAAGGTAATCGATTTGTTCCAATCTTTTGCAGCGATCAGTAAATTAACCGCCTCGTTGATCTGATTGGATTTTGCCAAGATATCCGCCGTCGTACGTTGCAGATTGATTACATATTCAGGTGAAAAAGCTTGATGCAAACGCGATCTTAGGAATGTGCGGAACAAAGGATGATATTCATACAATAAGACGGGATGACAATGTTTTACCGTAAAAAAGTTGCTTCGGTTTAGTTCCTCTAATATAAACTCAGCCAAATGCAAACCGGACAATTCCTCCGCCGCTTGTGGAGTGAATCTATTCAACAGTGCCGTTCTTAGTAAAAACTGCTGTATATCCTGGTCGGCACGATTAAATATTTCCACGGCAAAATAATCGAAAACGACCTGTAAGTTGCTATTGAGATCGAAGTCCGGCAACTGATTACCATGCTTGATTTGTTCCAATAACAATATCTGACCGGCCACCCACCCCCTTGTAAGACGATAAATCGATAAAAGTTGTTGTTTGCTGAATTTTCGGCTGTAACGAAGCTTCCCCAAAGCGATACATTCGACTTCCGTTAATTGAAAATCTTCGGCGTCCAGCAAAGTCAATTCCGCATTGGCCCACAAACGTGAAAAGTTTGGTGGGGGAACCGAACGGCTAATAAATACTATAGAGATTTCTCGCGGCACTTCCGCTAGAGCGACCGGCAGTAAAGTATTTAATAGACTACCCTCCTCAATATCCTGAAAATTGTCAAAAACCAGCAAACAAGGTGACGATAGCAGTTTAAACAAAGCCCGGAAATAATTACGGATAAACAAAGAAGGATTGCCGAAATATTCCGGTGTCAACAGAGGCAATCTGGGTTTATTTAAGAATTCGGGCTGTTGCCCCATAAAATAAAAAAAAGAAGCGATGTCGTTATCGCCTTCGTCCATCTGATACCACAAGGCAGGCAATCCCTTCTCTTTGATATAACTAGCAATCAGCGTTGTTTTCCCGCTTCCGGCCGGAGCAGATAACCAAATAACTTTTGTCTGTTGAGCTTTATCCAATCGCTTAAACAAACGTGTCCTGATGTAGACGTCCGCCAATCGCGGTATCGATAGCTTACTGAGAAAGGGCCCTTTACTCATTCTTTTTTATTTTGATTATTGAGTTCTCCAATTCTGATGAAATGCATGGAGAAGGTATCGTCCAGAATCATGCCACAAAAAACGACTTCTTTATCGCACATGAGAGCTTAGGATGACAAACATAAAAGTTCAGGTGCATGTTAACGAAGCATTTGCTTTGCCGCAATGTTAAACAAGCTTTTCTCTAAAAACATGTGCATGTTGAGATGTCCAACCGATGGAACCAGCGAAATGCGTAATAACGATTTTTCAGGTGCTTAAGAGAAATAAGCATGCTTTTTCGCCTGCATTAACAAACAAACTAAAATCATTTTTTAAGTACGCGCATGCCAATCAGGGACGGGAAAAAGTTCTCGTAGACAAGCAAAGAGACCGCGTTGTGATTACGCGGCAAGAACAATTTCAGGAAAAAGGCGAATACCCCATTCATCCAAATTAGAAGATGACTTTCGGTTTCGATCTAAGGTAGGCGACGTACCGCTGGCAAAGATTTTACTGAGATACCTCTTTCCCCGTTAAATTTATACTCCGATAATAAATATTCGTTACGGCTCGTTTCATAGACCAATATACTTTACGCTAAATCACATTCAATATTATCCACATCGATCGCAATGCTAACTATCCCTAGCCTATATATTGCTATTGTCGGTCATTAATAAACAAATCATCGAACCGCTCAAACCCATTATTCCGATTATATTTTTACGACGTTAATACTCTATTTACTGTTTCTTCCATACGTATGCTGAACGATGGCGCATGGCGGATTTGAATATGGCTGTCTGGAATTTGCCGATATTTCCTGAGGAGGAATGCAACTCTTTAGCGTAGCGCCATACCAGACTTGCAATACGTACTGAGCGAATTCAGATTACCAGGGATATTTCGGCAGACCCTCGTCTTGAATTTTATGGAAAGAAGAAGCGCTTAAACGTGGATTTTTCTCCATCATTACTCTGCCACTCAAGAATTCCGCCGGTGTATTTGGTGCATTCTCCATTTACGTCAGCCAGGTTTGACGCGTTTGACGAAATGGAACTACCCTTACTTACCAAAATGGCAGATGACCTAGCTTTTGGAGTTACCGCATTGCGCAACCATATTGCTCACGAGAAAGCGGAAAATAAACTAACGGCGCCCGCCCTACTTCGTCTGTAAACAACAAGGCTCGTGAGACAAACGCCGCGGGTAAAGAGAAAACAACATATTCGCGCCGTGGTTAGGCCCATCGTGAACATCTGGCGAACGCTACACCAAATTTACCGACCGGTATAGTTAGATTGACGTCAAAAAGAGTCGGCAACCTCACATTATTGTTCCCTAATTTTTGCCGCTTGATTGGGGCATTGTTCACACCCAAATCAAGCTCATGCAAAAATAGATATACTGACAAATCACCGTGTTCTGATTCGTAACGTCGGTGTTGCCGAAACTTGGTTGGAAAATGGGGATTCCAATCCTTCTGCCGTAATCCACGTGACAACGTATTGATACGTTGCACCATTTGTTAAGCCTATGTCCGTATAACCGGCAAAATCGCTGACATGATTTTCGACAATTAGGGTAAATGTAGGCTCCGACTCCAGTTTACGATAGATGTTATAACTGGCAGCCGTTTCGACAGGGCTCCATAAAAGCCCCACTTTCTCACTTTTAGCTCTGGCTGTCAGGTCATCTATGGGCTGCTGCGGAGACGAATTGAGCAGTTCAAACGTCACACCAGGCGTACTGGAGGACAAACTGGCGGAGGCTGTATGACTAAAGTCCGCATTGGTAAATCCGTTAATCAGCAAATCTGTTGCTACGGTTTCGTCTTTTATTTGTTCTTTTAGAGACATGACCTCATTTTTCTCAACCCAAATAACGTCTTCCATGTTTTTGGTCAGCGAGATGTCAAAATGTTTGCCGATAATTTGCTTTCCTCCGTCTAACACATCACTTTGAATAATTGAAAGCGTTCCCAAACCCAATTCAGTTTGAAAATCATCTAAACTCTTCACACCGGCAGCCGTATCGACGCGAAGCTCACCGGCGAAAAGATCTTTTTTGACATACTTCCAGCCGACCTCTGACTGCCTGACCAAGAAATTTACAAAAATTCCGGGTAAATTGGGATCGTCATATCCGTCACCAACGATTTCGAACGTTCCGTCAACCTTTAACACCATATCGATATCAATGGGCTCAGGTACACCTGGCGCTGTCACTTTGTAATGAGCGATCGCATCCGCTGAAGCTCTAGCACTCGACACCAAGGAGATTCCGGCCTCTTGCACAGGCGATTCGGCAAAAACTCGGGTTCCCACCTGAACGCCATTCAATATTGCTGCTGCTTTCGCATCGGCTTCGACTAGCGCCCCCGGATCGACTGAAGACTGAACATTGGTCAAAATCTCATGCACCGAACTTACTCTATCCGAATCGAATCGTTTATCTGAGGTAACAGGGTCTCTATATTCAGTATATGTAAATACGTCGACCGTAACGCCCCTATCCTCAAGATCAAATATAGGGATACCGATATTATCAAGCCCGACTTCACCACTGCCTCCTATAGGAACAAGTTGAAAATGTAAAATCGCCCCGACTAATCCCATTAATGCGGGATCATTGATGAATATGTTTTCTCTAGTAATTCCGGCGGGTTGAGGCATCGGCGCAACGATGCTTGCCACCAACTCAGAATCGATGAATACATTCAAAGTCCCGTTCAGCAACCGGTGTTGAAAACTCAACAGAAAAGATCCCAAAGGCGTATTAATCGCCTGAGTTATACTGCATGGAGCAATTGGATCCATTAAAGTCAGAATTCCATTATTCACAGAGGCGCATCCGGTCGTATTCCAACCTGACGCATCGACGTCAAAATAATGATTAGTGACTCGCCCGCTAAACCGGGGAGGCGCCAATTCGCCTATATTGGCCAGAAAGAGCCCTTCTGAGCCGTCATCAAATAGTGCAACGAAAATCACCTGATGGCCGCTCAGCGCCTGCTCGGAAACTAAAACGGCCGAGATGTTTTTACCATCTAATTGATCGTTATTATCAACAATCTTATTAAGTTGCCCGCCAAAATTAGTATAAATGCCTTGTTGTCCATTGACTCCTCTGGCCTGAAAAACGACATTTCCTTGATCAAACGAAATCGTCGTCGGACTAAAATCAATGAACGTGCCCAGTCCGTCAGGAACCGGCGAATTGAGATCAGCCACTGTGTGTAAAATTCCGCCGATGTCGGCGTAAATTCCTTCCTGCGTGCGAGACGAGGTGAGACCGTCACGACCTCTGAATGCCACGTCTCCATTGGAAATTTGCACACTGTCGAAAACCACGAAATTACCGGTACCGTCGGGAATCGGCGTACTCCCTGTTACGACCGTGCGCAGCGTGCCGTTAGATTCTCTGACATAAACGCCGTTAGCCACTGAAAGCGGGTGCGCATTGAAGGCGACCGCGCCGTTATCGATAGAGGGCACGAAAAAAGGATGGGATGTAAAAAAGCCAGGAACAAACGGATTAACCGAAGGTACGCCAGGTATTTGAGTACTGTTGTCCACAACAACGCCAAGATCGCCATAGATCCCGAAGACACTCCCTCCTGCAAATCCCTGGAACACAACGTCGCCGGTAGCGTCGATAGCAGGACGGCCCAATGTCGTAAAGGTTAAGGCCGATCCGGGCGGTGAAGTCGTTGCATCAGCCAATAAACGCAGAGTCTGTGGACTGTCTCCGGCATAAACGGCTTGTATTTCAGTACCTGTCGCAACATCGGAAACGAGTGCATGAAAAGCGACCTCTCCCACTCTCATCGAGACTTGCGTATTGGCAAATCTGCTAAACGGAACTACAACAGGGACAGGAAAACCTGCAAGATCAAGCGTATCTTCAAAAGGGTAATTATTTGCAACTACTTCATAAGGAAATAATCCGAGATTACTGGCCGTCATATAGATGCCGGTGATGCTTCCCAGCGAGCCAATTGGATCACTAAAAAGAGGAAAGCTGGCCAATGGGTCAATTGGATTGATACTAGCTCCGGAAATCCCGCCTCCATTTGAATTAAAAGCGACGTCTGAGCCGTCAATGACTGGTCGAGTAAAGTGGAAAAATTGTCCTTGAATTGGATATCCAGCTATCACTAATGCATCCCTCGCATCATCCGTCAATGGATACGGGTTTTTGTAACCCGGATCGACGGGATAATTAATTTCCATATCACCTTCTCCATCCGCCAATTTGGTAAAAGAAACCGATAGCGCCCAAACGTTAGTCGAACTAAACAAAAGAAAAACCAAAACAAAATATAGTTCTATTACACCATTAATATTTTTTAAATTGATGCGCATCATAAGAATCACTCCTGATTATTGCTTAATTCGATAGCCTCTCAGCATCTCTCAAATGATCATTGTTTAATTGAAACCTATCATATTCGGACTAACAGATGACTAACTGATTAAAAATCGCATTGTTCCTTTTTTCTCATCAGCTAATGGGATATTTGGTCAATTATCTCCATGGTTCATGGCATTCTTAATGACAAGAAAATACCTATGTAAACATCCGACTTTCAATATTGTAGAATTGTCCTAACAAGCAATCCTTGGATAACCATGTCTTATATCTGCCCTATCTGCCAGAGTCCTCTGCTGCAACACCCAGCCTCAAAAGGCTACTATTGCCAAAACAAACATCATTTCGACGTTGCTAAAGAAGGCTATTTGAATCTGTTGCCCGTGCAACACAAAAAATCGAAGGAACCCGGCGACAGTCGGGAAATGATGCGCTCGCGGCGCAATTTTTTGGAGGCAGGCTTCTATCAGCCTCTGGCTCAGGCGATCGCAACGCTGATAGACCGCCGTAGAGCGGCCAATTCGCCAATGCATATTCTGGATATGGGCTGCGGCGAAGGTTACTACAGCCGGCAAATCGAAGCGTTATGCCGAAACCCGGAGACGCTCGACTTACACGGTATCGATATCGCCAAAAATGCCATCCTGGCGGCTGCAAAAAAACAACCCAACGCGCATTTCATCGTTGCCAGCAATAAACGCATGCCTTACGGCGATCATTTTTTCGATCTGATCGTCAGAATCTACGCGCCATCGAATGATATCGAAATCATCCGCCTGTTGAAAAGCGGCGGGCTATTGCTGACAGTAACCCCCGGCCCCCGCCATTTATGGCAATTGAGGGAGTTCATATATAGCAAAGTCAAGGAACATAGCATCGAAATCGCACTACCCGAAGGTTTCCGACAAATCGATAGCCAAAGGCTTCGCTATTCCATCCGGCCCCACCAGGAACAGCGCATGGCTCTATTGCAAATGACGCCGTTCGCCTGGCGTACCAAAGGCGAAACTCTAAGCAAGATTCAACGCGCCAAAGAGTTAGAAATCGAAACGGATTTTATCATCACGCTGGCCGTCAAATCTTGACTAAACGAAATAAAGCGCTAATGATGGTCGGCGGTAATTAATCATTCACAAGGCTGATGATCAAGCGAACGCTCCATCAGCAGCTTACCGGGAGAGGGTCATGAAACGATCGATAATGATGCTTTTCGTCCTGCTATTTCTTTGGGGCTGTGAGAACAACAAGGGCCAATATCGGCACGATCCCAACCACCATGAAAAAATCAACAAAGTGATCGGGATAGGCTTATCGCGTTAACAAATCGTTAGCATTTGTCTTACAATTGCTTCGCCAGCCCTTTTTTCGTCGGTTGCAAAACAAACCGTCGTTTTCGACCGCCTTACGGCTCGGCGGAGACCACCAGGTCATTGCCGAAGTAATTCATTACTGTCGGTATGTTCAAACACCTTACCGTAAATTTCCACAACCGTCGTTTCCGAATAACTGAGTCTACCGTTCCCCACGACAACACGATGGTGAAAATCGGTGGTGCGCGCATGATCGCGCATAAAAGGCGATTGGATTATTTGCCAATCCCGGTGGGTCAAACCGGCCGAAACTTCGAACACAATACTGCCGTCGGTTTGTGTTTCGCCGTCGTAAATGCCGCCAGCCAGCACGCTAACCGCGCGCGGAATCGTCAGAGAATGCATGATGACACCGGTTTTTGCATCCCACATCCAATAGCCGGTTTCGTCATGAAATATTTCATCATTCGACTTACGCCTAACAATTTGCCGGTAATGGAGGGCGACCAGCAGCTGCGACTCGGCGTTGGTAACATCGCCGATCGGCGCAAACGTAATCGTTTCGTAGTAGGGGTTGCTTTCGGCACCGTCAGGTTCAGGAGCAATATCCAGTCCTTTTTCGCCTTCCCAAACGCCTATCAATTCCGCTAGCGGGCCGTAATCAATTTCTTTAGTCTCGTTCATGGTCATCCCGGCCTCAAACCGATTGAATGGTAAATCGGGTTGCTTTAGCGCGCCCCGGAAAATGTCATATTGACATGTTAACCCAATCCAGCCTGCATCTCCATGGCTTTGCCGAGCAGCGCTGCATCCAACCGGGAAATAGAAAATTCAACGATCTCTCATGTTTTGAGAACCATAATTTTCCCAAAGGTTCGTAAATTGACTACTGTTTCTAGCCGAAGTCCGCTTGCATCAAAAACAGTCCGCCATTCGGACATCGTTCTTTCTCTGCCCTTTGTCCCGACAAACATCTGCATGTCGAACGAGGCACCTGCCAAATCGACTCTAGATTCATCGAGAACCAGTTCCATCACGGCTATTCGAGCACCCGTCCCGCCAATCGCGCTTGCGATATTTTGCAGTATCTTGACGCAAGACCCGTCGTCGAATCCATGAAGGACGGCGCTGAGAAAATAGAGATCCTTTTCGCTTGTTGCCGAGGGCACTGCATCGAATACATCGCCAACTTGAAAGGCGAGTCTCTCCGCAATACCTGCATCGAGTTTTCCTACCCAATAGCGTTCGGCTTCGCGAATCACCGTTTCCGAATCGACGACTAACGCTCTGATATGGCAATGGCGTTTTAGAATCGACACCGATTTACTCCCTTTCGAACCGCCAATATCGATGAGGCGATCAAACGCCCCCCAATCGAAGTCCGTCACAAAACTGTTCCCGCTGAATTGCTCGACACTATCCATGGCCTCGGCAAACAATGACGCAAACTTTTCATCCCGTTCCATATAAGCGAATAATTCTTCGTTATGGGTTAGTCGGAAAGGTACCTCGCCGGTTCTCACGCCTCCTTCAAACGCCTCGTACCAAGGCCGGCTCATCACCGATGAATTATGCATCAATATCATCGCTCGAACATTTTGAGGGTTGTCTCTGCGTAAAAAATTAGACAGTTTGTTGTTAGCAAATTTCCTCGGCGATCTCTCTTCAAAAATATCCATTGCCGCCAACATTCTTAGCAGCCGGTAAACTGCATCCGGATCCGATGAAACACTCATTGCGATTTGCTCGGCGCTTTGTTTTTCGTCCGCTAATTGTGTCGCAATATCCAGAATGACTGCGACATATAGCGCCCGCGACTGCCAAAAAGCCGAACCGATTTGTAATAAACGGATGGGAGGAGGCGTGAGTCTTTGCGGCAATGTCTGCAGACGAACAAATAATTTCATCAGCTGCAAAAACGCTCTTACGGACCAGCGATTTTTTTGAAAATCCATCGACGCCTCCTTATTGATCTTGTGTTTTCGGCGCCAAACCGGCGGAAATCAACCGGCCATTGAAACGGGCCAGCTCGTTCAGAAACTCCGTATCCATTTGGCGGTCCATTTGCTCTTCGAAGATCTCTTTAAGCAACATGGGGGTCATCGCCAAACTGACAAATGCCATTCTGACAATATCCGGATCGACCTCAGCCACAATTTGTCCGTCGGCTTGAAGTTCCGCCACTTTTCGAGCTCCGCGTACTTTCCCTCTTTCCAGTAATTGATAAATAAAGCGCCGACCCGGACCTTGGTTTAAGGCCAACACTTTCAGAATAAGTTTGGGAAACGCAGGCTGCATCGCCATGGTGTCGTAATAAAGGCGCAGAAAATCAGCGAACCCTTCGGCAGACGCAAGCATCGGACTATCGAGAGCATCCAACAACGGCGATAGCGTCTCCCGAATCATTTCCTCGTAGAGCCCTTCCTTGTTGCCGAAGTAGTATCGAATCATCGATACATTAACACCGGCTTTTTCGGCAATGGCTCGCGT
>JBNLEI010000309.1:0-29067 GCA_050304855.1 Methylococcaceae bacterium | reverse complement strand
CCATTCCTCTGTTCGAGACCGAGAAAAAACTCAGAAAACTGATTAATAAGATCAAGACCAATTCTCAGGAGCCGGGCGACCCCAAAGATCCGGAGGGATGCACGCTGTTTGCGATTTACCAGGCGTTCGCCTCGCCGCACGAAGTGGAAGCGATTCGTCAGCACTACGCCGAAGGTATTGGTTGGGGCGAGATGAAAAGAATTCTGTTTGAGAAAGTCAACGACGAGATCGCGCCGGCTCGCGAACGCTACGAAGCGTTGTTGCAGGCGCCGGAACATATTGAGGAACAATTGCAGGAAGGCGCCCGCAAGGCCCGTGAAATCAGCGTGCCATTTATTCAGCAATTACGCGAAGCGGTCGGGATTTCGAAAATTTCCCTGTGAGAAAGGTTAGTTTCGGCAATTGGCTGGTTCAATCGTTCGAACTGGCCAATAAAAGACCCGGTTTGTGGTTGGGTTGCGTAGCGGTCATCGCATTGCTGTTGGCATTGGGTCGTATTTCACTGGCGTTGACGATTGTTTTGTCGGTCAGCAGCTTTTTTGTCGCCGTCGGCGTTGTGGCGGCAATCGACCTCGAGGAAACAGTCGATTTGACCGCCGTTGTGAAAAAGCATTTGCCGACCGCTTCGACGCTCGCGATCATTATTACGCTCTGTTGGTTTGTTTTTAGAGTGTTTGCCAATTTCAACAGTGGCGAGCCGGAAAAAATCCTTCGGTTTTTCATCGCTTGGGAGCTGACCGGCGAAAACATAGCCGGTAAAAGTTTGCGCGAAGCGGTTGTCTGGTTGTATTCGGCCGGCATTGTGGCTTTGGTCTTCGTGTTTTTAATGTTAAGCAGTTTCGGCAGTTGGTTCAGTTATCCGCTGATGTTGTTCGAGGGTTGCAGTTGGACAGAGGCTCGGGACAGAGGCCGCCGGGTTTTTAACCAACATGCCGGCGCTATGTATAAGCTTGGCGCATTTTTGATGTTGACGGGGCTGGTCGGTATGGGCTTGATTCCTTTGTTAACGCCCTTATTTTATATGCTGGTGGCGACCTTGATGTATGTGTCATACCGCGATGTTTTCAAGTGACTTCGACGGGTTGTTGTTTAGCTATTGCAGTTTCGGCATTTTCAATTCAAACGTTTGGGTTGGCAATTCAGCTTCGTTGAATGCCGTCAATTAAACGCTCTTCAATTATTTCACTTTCTAATACACTATGAATGACTTTATCCCCGGCCAACGGTGGATCAGCAATACCGAATCCGAGTTGGGTTTGGGTTTGATTCTCGAGGTTGAAAGCAACCGCGTCACCGTGTTGTTTTTGGCGACCGGAGACCGGCGTGTATACGCCAAAAACAATGCGCCGTTAACGCGGGTCAAATTTTCCGTCGGAGATCGCATCGAATCGAACGAGAATATTTGCCTGGAAGTACAAAAACTTCAGCAAAAGGACGGTGTGATTACTTATATCGGCGTCGACGAGAACGGAAACCCGATGCAGTTGGAGGAAATCGAGCTGAGTCACCATATTCAGTTCAATAAACCTCAAGACCGGTTGTTTACCGGTCAGTTTGACCCTACCAGTTGGTTTTTACTACGCTACGAAACCTGGCGCCGACAACGGCAGTTTCAGCAATCTGAAGTCAAAGGGTTGCAAGGGGCGCGTATCGCCTTGATTCCTCATCAGATTTATATCGCTCATGAATCGGCCAAACGGATCGCCCCCCGTATTATGCTGGCGGATGAGGTCGGGTTGGGGAAAACGATTGAGGCCGGCCTGATTCTACATCATCGCCTGCTTAACGGTCTTAGCCGGCGAGTGCTTGTCATGGTGCCCGATAGCTTGGTGCATCAGTGGCTGGTGGAAATGCTCAGACGTTTTAATCTGCGTTTCAGCATTTTCGACGAAGAGCGTTGCGTGGAAAGCCATGAAAGTAATCCTTTTCAAACCGAACAACTGGTTTTATGCAGTCAACGATTTTTAGCCGATTCGCCTGAACGCTGTCAGCAAGTTTTGGAAGCCGATTGGGATATCGTTGTCGTTGACGAGGCGCATCACTTGGAGTGGAGCGAGCAAGCGCCCAGCGAGGAATATCGCTTTGTCGAACAACTGGCGAAAACCGTCCCCGGATTGGTGTTGTTGACCGCAACGCCGGAGCAGTTGGGTAAGGAAAGTCATTTTGCCCGATTGCGTTTGTTGGATCCCGACCGGTTTTACAGTTTCGAGCGTTTTTTGGAAGAAGAAAAAATGTTCGAGCCGGTGGCAGAAGTTGCCAATCTTTTGCTTGCCGGCGATGCACTGGACGCGAATCAACAGAAACGGTTGAAAAGCCTGTTGCAGCAGGATAACGTCGATCAACTTTTGGATAAAGTCAACGATGCCGAGGAGGGTGTAAGTATTCGCCAGGAGTTGATAAAACTGTTGTTGGATCATCACGGTACGGGCCGGATTTTGTTTAGAAATTCGAGACATACCGTCAAAGGTTTTCCTGACCGTGAGCGCCATGCGTATCCGCTGCAGGGCGAAGCGCAGTCTGATAACTTGTCAAACGACCCTTACGCCAATTGGCTGGTGGCTAAGTTAAAAGCGTTAGGTGATGAAAAAGTGTTGCTGATTTGCCGCCAAGCCGAAACGGTGATCAAGTTGGAGCAATTTTTGAAGACCCGCCATGGGATCGCGGCGGCGATCTTTCATGAAGGCATGAGTATCGTCGAACGCGACCGTGCTGCTGCGTATTTTGCAGACGAAGAAAGCAGCGCCCAATTGTTGATTTGTTCGGAAATCGGCAGCGAAGGCCGCAATTTTCAGTTTTTACATCATTTGATTTTATTCGATTTGCCCGATAACCCGGATTTGCTGCAACAGCGCATCGGTCGTCTGGATCGCATTGGGCAGAAGCAGTTAATACAAATTCATATTCCATATTTGGAAGGTAGCCGGCAACAGGCGCTTTACCGGTGGTACGACGAAGGTTTGAACGCCTTCCGGCACAACTGCGCGGGAGCGGCGCAAGTGGTGAAATTATTGGGTAATGAGTTTGAGACGGCTTTGTCCAGCGCCAATGACGAGATGATCGATCGGCTGATCGCAAAAACCAGCCGGTTGAACGCTCAGGTGGAATCGGAACTGCAACATGGGCGAGACCAGTTGCTTGAGTTGAATTCCTGTCGTACAGAAGAAGCCGGGGACTTGATCGACCAATTGGAAAAGCGGGAACGGGACGGTGGTTTGTGGGATTATATGGAAGCGATTTTTGATTGTTATGGTGTGGATGTGGAGTTCCATTCCCGGGATTGCCATATCCTTTGGCCCAGCGAAAGCTTGCGCATCGCCCATTTTCCGATGTTACAAGACGATGGCTTAACGGTAACGGTTAATCGCGACATCGCATTGGCGCGCGAAGATATGCAATTTTTAACCGCCGAACATCCGATGGTGACGGCTTCGATGGATTTGGTGCTTTCCAGCGAAACAGGCAATGCCGCAGTCAGTGTGATCAAACATCCGCAATTAAAGCCCGCCCAATTTCTGCTGGAGATGTTGTTTGTCGTGGAATGCAGCGCCCCGGCCGAGTTGCAGATTGGCCGTTTTTTGCCGCTGACGCCGATTCGCGTGTTGATCGATCAACATAAGCAGGATTTATCGGATGTGATTAGCCATCAAAGTATGGTTGAAACGGGCGATAAATTTGATAAGGGCCAGATTGGTAATTTTTTGAACAATCAGCGTATCCATATCGTCGATATGATCAGAATTGGCGAAGAAGACGCCAAAATTCAGTTACAGAAGCTAATCGCCGAAGCCGGCAAAAACATGGTGGAAACTTTGAGTGGCGAGATCAAGCGTTTGGCCCGGTTGAAAAAAATCAACCCGGGTATCAGAGAGCAGGAGCTTGCGCAATTGAAGGAAATGACGATGCTGGCGCACGAAAATATTCTAGGTGCTCGGCTGAAGCTGGATGCGGTCCGTTTTATCATTACCAACTAATACGGTTTTGGAGTCTAATTCCCGATCGTAGATCGATCGGGAGTGCATTCAACGCGCTGAAAAACGCTTTGTTGCGAACTTTCGTCATTCTTCTTTCTTTTTTGCATTTTATTCATGATGTCTTTTAGTCAATTCGATTTATCCGAGCCTTTGTTGCAAGCGGTTGCCGAACAAGGTTATGAAAAACCGACACCGGTTCAGCAGCAAGCTATTCCGCTGATTTTGCAAGGTAGGGATATTCTGGCCGGCGCGCAAACCGGTACCGGAAAAACCGCCGGATTCACATTACCTTTGCTGCAATTGCTGCTGAATCAGCCGTCACCCAGAAAGCCGCATCCTCCGCGCGCTCTGATTCTGACGCCGACTCGCGAGTTGGCGCAGCAAGTCTATGAAAGCGTCAGAACCTACGGTAAGCATGTACCATTATTTGCCGAGGTGGTGTTCGGCGGAGTCAACATCAGTTCCCAGATTCGCCGTTTGCAACGCGGCGCCGACGTTATTGTGGCAACGCCAGGCCGCTTGCTGGACCTGCTTTATCAAAAACAAGTCGACTTATCGCAGATTCAGTGTCTAGTATTGGATGAGGCCGATCGTATGTTGGATATGGGGTTTATCAGGGAGATTCGTAAGATCATCGATTGTTTGCCGGCTCGGCGTCAGAATTTGTTGTTTTCAGCCACTTATTCAAAAGAAATCAAGACACTGGCCGAACAATTGTTACATGACCCTGTCGAAGTGGCGGTCGCCAAGGAAAACGCTACGGCAGATAAGATTTCGCAACGCATTTATGCGATCAAAAAAGAATACAAACGCGAGCTGATTTCCTGGTTAATCGGCCATGGCAATTGGCAACAGGTATTGATTTTCGTCCGAACCAAACATGGGGCCGACCGTTTGTGTCGGCAACTGATCAAGGATGGCATCCGTTGCAGCGCTTTGCACGGCGATAAAAGCCAGGCGGCCAGAAACCGTGCGTTGGAAGATTTTAAAGGCAATAAAATTACCGCCTTGATCGCCACCGATATTGCCGCACGCGGTTTGGATATCGAACAGTTACCTCACGTGGTCAATTTCGACCTGCCGATGGTGGCTGAAGATTATGTTCATCGTATCGGTCGGACCGGAAGGGCGGGAGCCGAAGGCGAGGCTATTTCACTGGTGGCCCCGGAAGAAGCTCATTTACTTCAGGCAATCGAGAAATTGTTGAAAAAGGAAATTCCGCGAGTCGCGGATACCGGTTACGAAACAGTTTCTCTGGATACCGACCAATCGTCTAAACCGGCACAGAAAAAAAATAAACTTGTCGGAAAACCCGGAAAACGGCGTGATGAAACGTCTAACGGTCCCGCTGGACGCAGAAGAAACAAACAGCCTGGAAAATCAACGCATCGGAATCGAAAGCCATCCGACAGGCAAAAACGGATTAAGCCTCGATGAAAAAACGGCTTTGATTCATTGGTCGAACGAAATACACTGAAAGTTTGCTGAAGTTATTATATTTTTCACATTAGAGAAGAGATCAGCCGACGTGTTTAAGTTTTTTCCCGGCATCGTTTTGATTCAAGTGATTACCGCCGTTATGGCGGTAACGGCGATTAATTGGTCGCATGATTTTCAGCTCGTTACGGTGATTGTGGTTTTTTGTTTAATCAGTGGGGTTTTGGCCGCATTCTGGTTTGCCTATATTGCTCGCGATTTATATAAAAACGAATTGCAAAAAAAACAGGAGCAATATGCGCAAGAGCGGGAAAAACTCTTATTGAATGCGGAACGGGAAAAAGCCGATATTACAGCTGAGCGCTCAAAATTACAGGAGCAGCACGCTCGCGAACGGGAAAGAATTTTGTTGGATGCGGAACGCGAGAAGGCTAATATTACCGCAGAAAGTTATCGGCAATTGGATAAGGAAATCCGCAAGGCCCACGCCAGGGCCAATTTGAAAGTCGGATTTGCCTTCGCAGCTACCGCGACCGCCGGCGGAGTTATGGTTTTGAGCCAATTGGTTACCGTCGGATTGATGGTTTTGATTGCATCTGGCAGCGGTTTAGCCGGTTATCTAACCAGAGCCAGGCAGGAACGGATTTCCCGTCTTAAACGCTTGAAAAACGACGAGACTAAATTGCTGGAGAATTTCCAATCTCAACTTTCGCCTTTGGCGCCAGGAAAGAAACGCGGACGATGAGGGCAACCGATCAGTTGGACCTATCCTTCTGAATTAAATCGTTAAGCATTTGTTTTTCCTCATCTGTCAGAATGTTTTGAAACCTTAGTACATTAATTTTCGGTTTTTTGAAAGCGGAGGGCGTGTCCATATCGACTTGTCTGCGCTCGGCCTTGCGGCGGTCGCTACGTCGGCGATCGTACTTGGGCCAAAGCAGATTTTCCTGTTTGATTCTGTCTAGCCATTCCTGACTTCCGAACGGATAATCTTCCGCACGTCTTTCCTTGGTGCGACGTTCATGCTGACGTTTGGATTGATTGGAAGGCATGTTAAAAATTTCTAGATTGAAAGTACGATGGAGTGAGAGCGAATTCAATCGCTCTCAGCAGATTTTGTTAATTAGTGCGTGACCACGCGAGGAAGTTCCTTGGCTTGTGTAACCCAGTCCTCGACTTGGGAAAGCGAAGGTGTTTTTCTAACAAGATTCTTGGCGTCATTGACTTCCTGCATTTTCGCATGCAAGTTTTCCGGTTTGCGCTGAGCTAATTCGGGAACTGTATCAACTCCTGCGTGTTCCAGTAAATCGGCATATTGGGTGCTAACGCCATTAATTCTGGTTAGGTCGGCACGATTGACCCAATTCAGGATAAGTTTTTCACTGATTCCGGTTTTTTCGGCGATTTCTTTGCGACCTTTTTTTTCGCAACCGATTTCCAGCAGTTGTTCAATTGAATTGATTCCCGCTTCTTTCAGTTTCTCGTCGTAAGCGGCTCCAATGCCTTCGATTTCGGATAAATGGGTCATCAGTCGTCTCCTTGGTATTGTGGTTAGTTTTTATTTTTAAAATAAAAAATTATAAATGAATCAAGGATGAATAGGCTAATTTTACTTTGCCGTAATCTAATACATTAATATTGTGAGAGGCTTAATGTTGAAATAGATTTTTAGAGAGGAGTAGGGAGAATCGATATTGATCGTGCGAGGCAGAAAAAGACTGCTATGAAAGGTGGCCTCTGAAGGAGTGTTTATGGCTCAAGGATGTCCTTTAATCCGGCAGGGTTTTTGATTTCGATGAATTTGTTTTTCACGGTGATGAGTTCGTCTTGTTGAAATTTTTTCAACAGCCGGCTGACTGTTTCCAGCGCTAGACCGAGGTGATTGCCGATTTCCTGTCGGGTAAGGGAGAGTGTAAAGGCGGAGGATGAAAAACCGCGTCTTCTCAAGCGTTCCGCCAAGCTCATCAGAAAATAGGCCAGGCGTTCCTCGGCGGGTCTTTTGCTCAATACCAGTTGAGTTTTATCGAGAATCACTTTTTCGCCGGTATGGCGGAACAGCTCGCGCGTAAGGCTGGGGACGTTGCGGAAGAGCTCGTCCATATTGGCTGCCGGTAAGATGCAGAAGCTGGTGGTCTCCAGTGCGATCGCGGAGCATTGGTGCAAGTCGCTTGAGAAACCATCGAAACCGAGCAGCTCGCCGGGAAGCAAAATATTCAAGATATGCTCGTTTCCATGCAAATCATTGGCAACCAGTTTGGCACTACCTGATTTTATCGCTAATACACCTTTAAACCCATCGCCTTCGTGGTAGATGAATTCGCCCCGCTGCAGGGTTTTCTTAGCTTTGACTACACGACTGATGTTTTCGATTTCCTGTTGCGAGAGACCGCGCGGTAAACAGATTCTATCCAGACCGCAATTGTTGCAACTGACTTGGTTTTGCATCAACAGACCCTGTCACGATTAAATTTATCGTCGGATTATATCGCATTTGGGGGTTTCAGGCGTCATATTATCGCATGAGTCCGGCAAACGGCTGAACCGTGACGGCCTCGCCTGCAATAACGTTACTCCGCTCGTGTTCCAGAACGATGAAGGCATTGGCCAAACTCATCGAGCGCAAGATGCCGGAGCCTTGTTTTCCGGTTGTCTTGACGACCCATGTGCCGTCGTTCTGTTGCTGGAGGATGCCGCGTACGATCTCTGTTCGCCCCGGTTTCTTGCGGATATTCTCCGTGCTGATCGCGCTCAGCTGCGGAGAAATCGGTTTATCGATGATTCCCAGCATTTTTTCGATTGCGGGGAGGACAAATTGATAAAAAGTCACTAGCACGGCAACGGGGTTGCCGGGCAAACCAAAAAATACGCTGCTTCCGAGCTTACCAAAGGCAAACGGGCGGCCGGGTTTGATGGCGATTTTCCAGAAATCGATTTGACCGGATTTTTGTAGGGCGGTTTTGGTATAGTCCGCATCGCCGACCGATACACCGCCGGATGTGATAATCATGTCAGCAGATTCCCCGGCTTGGGAAAGTTTCTCCAATAATAACTCAGGGTCGTCAGGGAGAATGCCGAGATCGCTGATTTCGATGTCCGTGCGGGACATGGCCGCTTTTAGGCTGTATCGATTACTGTCGTAGAGGTTGCCGGGGCTTCGTTGTTCGCCTAGGTTACAGATTTCATTGCCGGTTGACGCAACGGCGATACGCAGTTTGCGATTAACTTTGATTTCGGCAATGCCGATGGAGGCCAGTAAGCCGATATCGGCCGGCATCAGGAATTTTCCCGGTTTCAGGATAATCTCGCCTTGCCGGATATCCTCGCCGGCATAGCGAATATTTTGCCCGGACCGAAGTTGGTTGTCGATCTCGATTTGATCCTGTTGAACGGCAACGTGCTCCTGCATCGCGATCGTATCGGCGCCGACCGGCACCGGTGCGCCGGTCATGATGCGGATGCATTGTCCGCTCTGTAGTGTCCCGGTGTAAGCGCTACCGGCGTAGGAATATCCTGCAATGGTAAGTGTGTTGTGCCCGTGCTGGGGGATGTCCTGGCTGAGAAAGGCGTAACCGTCAACCGCTGAGTTATCGTTGCCCGGAACGCTGAAAGGCGCTTCAATGGACTCAAATAATGTGCGGTTGCAGGCATCGGAAATGGCGATTTGTTCAAAGCCTTGGCAAGTCGAGATGGTTTTGAGAATTGTCGTTAAGGCGTGATTGACCGGTAACAGGCCGGACTCGAAAATGTCGCTGCAACTGGCTTGCTTGTTAATCATGTTATTTGATGAAGTGGTCCTTCGAATCGCTGAGTTGTTGGTTGTCGACCCAGCTGATGGTGATTTTGTCGCCCGATTGGGCATTTTTTAACATGAAGGTAAAAAACGGATCTTTGGCGATACTGCCGCCGAGATTACTCGAGATGATAACTTGGTCATTATGCTTGACGATAATTTCCTGAATAAAGTGTGCAGGTATCAATCGGCCAGTTGTCTCGTCGCGTTGACGACCGTTTTCCATCGGATGGGCGATTAGCGTTCTGATCTGGATCTTTCCGTCCAGCCGTTTGCTTCGAATTTTGATACTCGACAGTTTAGCCACCGCAGCCTCCGATTGTCACCTCGACCGGTTTTGAGGTCTTTATCAAACGATCCTTGCTGACCGCGATCACAACGACATTGCAACTTTCGGCCATTTTTATTCGGGCTTTTACATAAACATCGACTTCGGGCGACAAGGAGAATTCGGCGGCCAATGGTACCGGGTTTTTTTCAACCAGGACGTAAAGCTTGCTGATATTATCCAATGAACTGGTGATGGTTAGTGGTACAGCGGCACCGTTTTCGGCTTTTTTGGGAATTTTTAGTGTAATTTGATCGCTATTGATGATTTCAGCATCGTTGAATAAATGCCGCAGGGTTTGGTCAAAATCGGCTGGCGAGAAATCTTGGCTTTGCCACTGGGCGCGGCTTGAATTCGGTTTTAACAGGCCGCTGACAGCGAGGATGCTGAAAGCGCCCAGTGAGGTGGTTTTTTGTAGAAACTGTCTCCGCGTATTATTGCTCAAAGCCACTCTCCAAATTTTGTTTTCGTCAAAGATCCCTTAGTCGGGAAACAGGCGCTGAAAGGAGTTTGCCGACTGTTCCGGGTCGTTGTCGAAAATGCCGCCGATGACGGCCAACAAATCGGCTCCCGCTTCCAATAATTGTCCACCATTTTCCGGCAGTATCCCGCCGATTGCAACGATGGGTATATTAAGAGACTGTGCGGCTTGTCGCAAAGTTTCAATATGAGCTGGAGAAGCCAAGGGTTTAGAGCTTGAGGGGAAAAAACGACCGAAGGCCACATAGTCGGCTCCTTCTTCTTGCATTCGCAACGCTTTTTCCAGATCGTTGTAACAGGAAACGCCGATAATAGCTTTAGGACCCAGTTGTTTACGGGCGGCTGTAACACTGCCGTCGTCTCGGCCTAAGTGGACCCCGTCGGCTGAAATTTTCAGGGCCAGCTCAATATTGTCATTGATAATCAGCGGCGTATGATATTGATGACAGATGTTCAATAGCCGAGTTGCCAGCATGACGGCATCTTTTGGGTTTTTGTCGCGGTACTGAATGACGACAGATCCTCCTTTTAGCGCGGAAGCAACCTCCGCAACAACGGTGTCGATCGATTTCCTCTCTGTTTGTGTTATTGCATACAAACCCCGGTGCGGAAATTTCATTGTATCTCCTCCATCCAGAACAAACGGTTGGGATTGTATTGGCCGCGTCCTATCCGGTAGCCGGCTTGCAGTGAATGCCAAGTATATTCCTGTGCTTCCGTAATCGCCGTGAACGGGTCGAGGCCGTGGGCGATTAAGCCGGCTATCGCACTCGCTAATGTGCATCCGGAGCCGTGGTAGTTTTTCGGTAATCGTTCCCAGGAAAATGTTTCGGTTCGGTTGTGTTCCAGAAACAGTTGGTTATTAACCTGTTGCGATTGCTCGTGGGTGCCGGTAATCAGAACGTAATCGGCGCCCATTGATTGCAGAAGTTGCCCGCAGTCGTTAAGGCTGTTTTGGCCGGTCAGTTTTCGGGCTTCTTCACTGTTTGGCGTGAGAACGGTGGTCAACGGTAATAGCAACTGGGTGATGCAGTCGATGAGTTGATCGGTCGACAGCGAGGTTCCCCCGCCTGCAGCTAGAACCGGGTCAAAAACGACCGGGATATCGGGGTGTTCAGTTAATATACTGTGTACGGCGGTGGCTGTTTCGTGATGCCCCAGCAATCCGATTTTGATTGCCGCAATGTCAAAATCGGCAAACAACGTGCGGGCCTGATCAATAATATCCTGCGGAGCTTGGGGAATCAGTTTTTTGACGTTACGGCTATCTTGTTCGGTCAGGCCGGTAATGACTGAACAAGGGTGGCATTGATGACTGAGTAAGGATTCAATGTCTGCTTGAATACCGGCTCCTCCGCTCGGATCATGGCCGGAAAAAGATAAAACGACCGGGCGTTTGTTATGCATAGTGCTCTGGGTGATTATGATTGGCCCATTATACTTGGGTCGTTCAAAAAATGCCGGAGGCGGTAAAAAATATTGTAAACAAAAGGAAGATAGAAAATGGAGCGGGAAACGAGATTCGAACTCGCGACCCCAACCTTGGCAAGGTTGTGCTCTACCAACTGAGCTATTCCCGCACATCAATTTATCCGGCTATTATAGAGCGCCTAAAAAAGATGTCAATAAATTTATTGGATGTTGACTGCTAAAACCCAGCCTTTACGGCCTTGGCATTCGCCGCTTTTCATTTCAACCTGGACAAAGGCGTCCTTTTTACCGTAAGCATCCTGAGTTTGGACGACGGTAACCGGTGTACCAGGAGGCATCAATTTGCAACCGACACGATCATCTTCTTCCGTATCATCGAAAGCGGCCATGGAGCCAGGTATTTGCACCAATCGAATGGGGGCAGTCGGAACGGCGGCGTTAGCACTTTTTAAAACGTAACTTTGGCCGATTACGATAGCTTTAGCTTGATGGACCGGCAGGGTTTTCTCAGGGCCGCTGTTCAGCAGAATAATCAGTACGACAACAACTGCGCCGAGTCCGCCGTAGAATACTTTGGGGTTTGACTCCCTGAGAGCCATCAATGAGGCTATGATGTTGGCTACGGCATTTTTGGCTTTATCCGCAGCTTCGTTTTCTTTTTTTGTTTCCTCGGAGGGTTTGACTTCGGGTTGGTTTTCCGTTTCGTTAGTGTTTTCGTTTTCACCGTTGCTCATTCTGTTATTCCTCTTTTATTGATAAGACTGTAATTATTATTATGCAAGAAGTTATAAAGTTACCATGCTGGCAAAACATTTCAAGTGCTCAATGATCGACTTGTTAACGAGAGTCAGCAAGGTAAGATATTTTACTGAATTATTCGGAGTTTTGTTGTCGATTTATTGAATTAACTGATCCGGTTCTAGATAAAGTCATAGCCTTTTTTCTTTTCATTGGCTGTTACGGCTTTTTCGGCAAGGCGACGGCATTCGAATTGCCAGTATCCCAGTCCGATATTTTTGCGGTCTCTGAGAATAATGGGAAAGTTCTCCTGGCTTAAAAACAATCTCAAGACGTCGCCATCTTTAAACAAAAAAGAATCCATGATAACAAAAGTCTTTTCGTCTTCATCATCTTTAACGGCATAAAGTAACGCTTTTTGCGGCTCGGAACCCGGCGGTGCATCGATATCGAGATAACTGACCGCGAACGACTGCGGCGCGATCGTTTTTAGCTCGAAGATCAGCTTGTTGTCCTGTTTAGGCAGAGTCATTTTGCTAACGACGCCCAATAAGCGAATGTTTTTGGGAGTATCGGTTTTTCGACAGCTGACCAAGCTGCCTATCGACAAAACTCCGGGTGTGTCAAATTGGCATGACAGCGCTCTCTCTGAACTGGATTCCGTAAGAATTTCCAGGTCTGTTCCTTCGTTATCGGCGTCGGTATATTGCAAGGTATGAGTCGCTTCCAGACCGATAGCGATGTAGCGGTCCAGCCTGTCGCTGAACAACGCTGCTCCTTGCAACGATTCCCCCTGCCAGCGCTGCACCAGATAGCTGAATAATTCAGCCGACAGCTTGTCCGATTTGCTTTGCAATTCTATCGAGCTGTAACGCGGTACGTTTTCGCTGCTGAACTTATCGGCCTGTATACAGGCTTTATAGAGTTTGCTGAGGTTTAAAAACATCATGGCGGAGTCGACAGGCAGATCAGATGCACTGAAATAAGGCGCACTGTCTTCATCCATCAGGATAACGCATTGAGCTTGCTGGTTCGCGACTAATTGTTTTTCAATGCGGACCAGGCTGTTAATTTTCTCGATAAAGTTATAAATCAGTCGAAATTCTTTTTGCATCAAGCCGGAAGGATCTGTCAGGCTGAGCAGCAGAATTTGTTTATAGCAATCTTCCGGGGAAATGCTTTTGCTAAATGCGCATGACTCGTCGGCGATTTTGGCGGTTTCTTTTTTGACCTTTACACTTAATTTGTAGAGGGAATGCAAATCAATCCAGATCCAATCCGGGACAGGAGAGTTCATCATGTAGTGGGTGATAACAATGCCGCTAAGCCCTTTGATCGTTCTCTGGATAGCCAGGGCGACGGATTTGCCTTGAAACCAGCCGATATCCCGTCTGGTTAATTCACGGACTATCATCCAGTAAGCAATGGCAAATTGCTTTTCTATAGACACCAGGACTTCCATAATTTTGATGTCGTTGGCGCTTTTAGGAAAGCCTGATTTGATCAGTCTGGAGCGAAGGTAATCCTCAATAGTTAGGAAATTGGGTCTGAGCAACTCAAGGGCATCCAGGCGATTTTGAGCAGGCATTGCGACGCTGTTCATCTCGATCAACAGATCGTGGAATAAACGGGTGGATAAACTGGGATTTGCAGCAGGCAGTTCGGCCAGCCACTGAGTCAGGGAGGCTTCTTCAAATGAGATTAACAGATCCGGGTCGTGTTTTTGTTCAGGAATAACCAGAAAAAAAGAATTCTTCACAAATTTCCCATAGTTAAGTAATTCAATTGCGTAACGTGGCTGTCATCAAGTTTAGACTAATTTGAGAAAGTGTAACTTAATAAAACGGTAATTTTCAAACATATGCCAAGCAGCAATAATGCCACATTCATCTGTTGAAGACTGGTTTTTTTTGCAATCGATCGAGGTTAGTCGGAGTAAATACGCTTAACCAGATCTCTGAACCAGTTCGGCCTGAAAATGACGACGAACAGTCCAAATGTACTGGTCAGCGGGATAGGGCCTACCCCGAGCAATGCGAAAACAAGCAGAACGATAGCGCATTGAATCCGGACTGATAAGCTGTCGCAGTTCATCTGAATGGAGATACAAAAAGGTCGAAAGGGTTTTGATGTCAATAGCTTTTAAAAATTGTAACATCGATTACAGAAGATCAACACATTTGTAAATATCATGAACCGATGTTTTTGATGGCCGGAGGAGGTGTCATAGAGCAATAGGTTTTGCTACTATGCCAAAATCAGTTTTTATAATCTATTGAATGACTATTATGCGATATCGGCAACTGGGGGCTTCATCTCTTGAGGTCAGCGAAATTTGCTTAGGTACAATGACTTTTGGACAGCAGAATACCGAAGCGGAAGGACATGCCCAATTGAATAGGGCGATAGAGCAGGGTGTCAATTTTATTGATACTGCCGAGTTGTATGCAATTCCTCCCCGTGCGGAAACCTACGGTAGAACGGAACAGATTATCGGCAGTTGGCTAAAGAAAACCGCTAGACGGGAGCGCGTTATTCTTGCTTCCAAAGTGGTGGGGCAAGCCGATTGGGTGCCGCATATCCGAAACGGGCAGGCATGTTTGGACAAAAACAATATCGAGCGAGCCGTAGAAGCCAGTTTACGCCGTTTGCAAACCGATTATCTGGATCTATATCAAATACATTGGCCAGACCGAAAAACCAATTTTTTCGGAAAACTCGGTTACCAATATCCGGAGCAGTCGCCACCGACAACATTGGAGGAAACGTTGTCGGTGTTGGCCGATTTGGTTAAGACTGGCAAAGTGAGGTATATCGGTGTGTCTAATGAAACACCGTGGGGCGTGATGGAATATTTGAGGTTAAGCGAGAAGCTGAATTTACCGCGCATCGTGTCCATACAGAATCCTTACAATTTACTGAATCGCAGTTACGAGATCGGGTTGGCGGAAATCAGTCATCAGGAGCGGATTCCGTTGTTGGCGTATTCGCCTTTGGGATTTGGCGTACTAACCGGCAAATATATCGGACAACAACCTAAGAATGCTCGGCTCAGCCTTTTTGGCGAATACAAACGTTATTCGACTGACAATGGCGTTGTGGCAACGGAAGAATATGTCAAACTGGCGAAACAATATCGATTGTCTCCAGCCCAAATGGCGTTAGCATTTGTCAATAGCCGGCCATTTGTTGGAGCTAATATCATCGGTGCCACAAGCCTAGAGCAGTTAGAGGAAAATCTGGGAAGTGTTGATGTGGAGTTACCGGCGGAACTGTTGCAGGAGATTGAATCGATTCATCAACGATATCCAAATCCTTGTCCTTAATCATCTATTTTGTTTAGGAGCAACCATGCCTTATTTAAAGCTTAGAACCAATGTTTCTGTCGAGCAGGAACAATCTTCTCAGTTACTGACCGAGTTGTCCCAATTGTTGTCCGAAGAAACCGGCAAGCCGGAACGTTATGTGATGGTGGAATTGGCGGCCGACAGGGCGATGCTTTTTGCCGGCAGTGACGGGCCGTTGGCTTATTTGGAATGTAAAAGCATTGGGTTGAGCGCTTCTCAGGCCAAGGCGCTTTCGGCATCAATTTCACGGTTATTACACGCTCGATTGCAACTATCTTCGGAACGGATCTATATCGAGTTTAGTAATTGTCCCGCTGATTACTGGGGATGGAACGGTTCGACATTCGGTTGAGCTACGGTTGACGATTATCGACGGCAAGTTAGATCGTTAGCGTGTCGTAATAGGTCTGCTGCGCGACCATCCGCTCCCGATGGCAAAGGTTTGTTGTTTGACTCTATCCAGCTCGCAATATCTTTCCACAAGAGCGGAGCTTGTAAGTCACGCAACAACATGTGGTAGCCGTTTTGATAATAGGCAATCGTTTTGTTGACGGGGTCACCGTTCAGCAATTGCTGTAAAAACAACTGGGTGGCTTCCTGCGGAACGATTTCGTCTTTTTCGCCATAGAGCAGCAAGGTTTTGCTCGATAATAAGCCGGCATCCGCCAATGCCTGATCCATTAGATTGACCAAACCGTAGATGGCATCCACGCGAGTTTCCTTGATAACCAGTGGATCTTGGCTTAATGCTTTCAGCATTTCAATGTTGTCCGAAGGCGTGATTTCCAAGCCTTCTCCGGTCAATTTTAGCCACGGAAACGTGTGGGATAGCGACCACAATAGGGCCGTTTGATACCAGGGCATTGTTTCTCGTCCCCATACGGCAGGAGCGGCAAGGATGATGCCATTGACATCAGGTTGAGGGGTATGGGTCATCGCGTTAATGATTATCGCACCCCCCATGCTTTCACCCAGCAGAAAAATAGGAACGTTTGGGTGGCGAATTTTGATTAGGCGAATGAATAACGCTAAGTCTTCGACGTAGGCATCGGTGCCCGCCCAATAACCGGCATTGGGAGAGGCCCCAAATCCACGTTGGTCGTACGCATATGAGACGATATTATGTTGACTTAGGAATTTAGCCGGTTGAGCGAAAAAATTGCGGTAATCGTTAAAACCATGCAAAGCAACAATCACGGCTTTGGCATCGTTTGAATGCCAAGTTGCCAGGGGCAAAGCCACGTCGTCTTCTGTGATAAATGACTTCTCCGTTAAACGGCCAGAGTCAACTCTATCGCCCGGTTTGATGACGACCGGCGCGCAAGCGGATAGGGAGAGGCATGATAAAAGAAAAGTTACGATACGCATTGTCTCTTTCATAATTTTGTTCTTTGATGTTGCGTTCCTGCGGTTAGTTTCATGCGGAATGTAACGAGAAATGTCGATAAAATGTTAGCCAACATCACAATTCATGCTGTCCATCATCAGGACGATATGATTGCCGTCAATCGGCTGGCCTGCGAAATTTGGCAGGCTCATTATCGTCCTATTATCGGCCAAGAACAGGTCGATTATATGCTTGCCACGTTTCAGAGTGTCGAAGCCATCAGTTGGCAGATCACAGACGGTTATCGGTATTTTTTGGTGAAGAGATCAGCTCGGCCCGTTGCCTATTTTGCCTTATTACTTTGCCCGGGCCAAAATTCAGCGCACATAAGCAAACTTTACGTAAGCCAAAAGGTGCAAAGATGCGGGTTAGGTAGGCAAATGATGGCTTATATTGAAGAGTATTGCCTTCAGCGAAGAGTGAAGGAATTATGGTTGACGGTTAATCGGTATAATGAAGGATCCATACAGTTTTATCTGGACAGCGGCTTTTGCAAAGTAGGGAGTTTGGTTCAGGACATTGGCGGCGGTTTTGTGATGGATGATTTTAAGATGAGTAAAACGCTGGTTTGATACGAATAGGGTGATCACAGCGATTTTTTAGGGATGAAAAGGAAGCACTCAATGGATTTATGCACAAAATGGTTTTCTGTCGCTATTATCTTTACCGAATTGTGACAACAGGAACGATATTTTAGATCGTCTTTTATAACTTATTGAATAATAAAGTGAAAAAATCTGTCCAAAAATTGATCAATTTAACAAAAATGTAATAAATACTGGCCTTAAAGAGTATTTCAGACATTCAATCCACAACGTTATCCACAGGTTTTGTGGGTAAGTAGGATTTTGTTTGTAAAGATACAGAGTTAGCGATTTTATGTATAAAACACTTTTAGATTTTAGGGTAATTCTGGGCCGAAAATGGAAGTTTTTCTCGTTAATGGAAAAGCGATTTTAGATTTGATTGTTTAGATATTTGCGCAACTCAAGTAAAACTCATGAATTTAATCGTATTGGGAATCGGTGTTTATATTTTATTGCAATTACTGATTGGCGTTTGGTTATCCCACCGCATTACCAGCGAAGAGGATTATTTGTTGGCCGGACGTAGTTTAGGTTGGCCATTGGCGACGCTCAGTGTTTTCGCTACTTGGTTTGGTGCGGAAACTTGCATCGGCGCGGCCGGAGCGGTCTATGAGCAGGGCCTGTCAGGAGCAACGGTCGACCCCTTCGGCTATGCCATGTGTTTGGTCATTATGGGAATGGTATTTGCGATTCCGCTGTGGAGAAGACAGTTGATGACATTGGCGGACTTGTTTCGACAACGTTATTCGCGAAATATTGAAGTGCTGGCTGTGTTGTTATTGGTTCCCGGTTCTATCATGTGGGCGGCGGCGCAAATTCGCGCGTTCGGTCAGGTGTTATCAGCCTCATCCGGCTTAGAAGTGGAATTCACCATCAGTATTGCCGCAATGGTCGTGATCGTTTATACCATGTACGGCGGATTGCTCGCCGACGTCGTGACCGATGCGGTTCAAGGTGTAGCAATTTTATTAGGTCTGTTATTAATCGCTTGGTTGGTGATCGATCATCACGGCAGTCTTCCTAAAACGATTGACAGTATCGAACCCGAACGGTTGCGAATCCGTCATGACGAACAGCAAACCTGGTTGCAAACGCTGGAAATTTGGGCTATTCCGATTTGCGGTTCGGTGCTGTCGCAAGAGTTGATCGCGCGGACTTTGGCCAGCCGCACGCCGCAAGTGGCTCAACGGGCCTGTGTCGGAGGCGGGGTACTCTATTTGTCGGTCGGGTTAATTCCGGTCATGATCGGTCTGACCGGCTGGCATATTCTGCCCGACTTGAATGAGCCGGAGCAAATTCTGCCTCAATTGGCACAACATTATTTGCCAACATTTCTTTATATTATTTTTGCGGGCGCCTTGATTTCTGCGATTTTATCGACCGTCGATAGCGCCTTGTTGGCGGCTTCGGCGCTATTGACCCATAACCTCGTCATTCCGGCGCTACGGATCGATAAGGAAAACCATAAAATTTCATTGGCGCGCGGATTAGTCATGATTTGCGGTATTGTTGCTTTCGGATTAGCGTGGAATGCCGAGCGAGTCTATTCTTTGGTTGAGGAAGCTTCTGCATTCGGCAGCGCTGGTATCTTTGTGGTTGTCATTTTCGGGTTATTCAGTCGTTTCGGCGGTGTTTATAGCGCCAGTTGTGCATTAATTGGTGGGATCACAACTTGGATTATGGGGAACTATTGGTTGCATCTGGAAACGCCTTATCTGTTATCGCTTGCCGTGGCGTTGAGTGGATATTTGTTATGCGGCAGTTGGGAAACGTATCGCACAAGGCTCTACGGATTACAATGAAGGGTGGTTAGCAAAGGAATGTGATATTGTTGCCGACAAATAGTGAGTTGACTTCGGTAACGAACGGCGTCCTCGGGATAGACCGGTTGAAAAATCAGTGAGCGTTTTTATGGACCGGAAGCGGCTCTTCAGAGTGTCAGACTGTATGTAATGCGATGGACGGAATTCTAAAAATCTAAGAGCCTGTTTCGCGCCATCCGTGAGCGATACCTTTTTGCGAATTTGAATCCAACTAAATTAAAAGCGAGTGATTACACGATGAAAGCTAGAGTTTTTGTATTGACAATGGTTTGCGTCATTCATGTATCCGGGTGTGTAAACCGGGAGATCAATGAAGGGGTTGCGGATCGTGGGCCGCAAGTAAACGTCGCTCCGCTTCCTCAATCGGAACGAATGACCATTGCTATTGCGCGATTTACTAACGAATCGGTTTACGGCAGCGGGCTTTTCACGGATGCATCGGGAGATCGTTTGGGTAAACAGGCAGCGGATATACTCTCCCGCCACTTAGTAGCGACGCAACGGTTTAATATCGTTGAACGGCAGGATATCGGCAAACTCAAGCAAGAGGCCGAATTGATGGGGCTTTCGGAAAGTCAATTTAAGCGGAACCTAGCCGGAGCAGACGCATTGATAGTTGGCTCGGTCGCTGAATTGGGTAGGGATACCACCGGCGGCATTTGGTTGTTGGGCAAACAAAAAACACAACGGGCTCGCGCCAGAGTTGTCATTCGCATGATCGACCCGAGAACGGGGGAAGTATTCTATAGCCAGGAGGGTGCCGGGGAAGCGAGCATGTCGGCATCGAGTACCCTGGGTTTCGGCGGTACTGCCGGGTTTGATTCGACCTTAGAAGGCAAGGCGATCGATGCGGCAATCGTCAATATGATAAATAACATTGTCAGTACGCTTGACGCGCGACGAAAAGCGAGTCAATAAGTCTTTTCCATCGGTTGTTTGAAACGGGTATGTTCGGGATCAAGGCTCGAGTGATAGCATCATCAATCAAATGGTTATTCAATTTCGCGACTATTGCTCTGTTATTGACGGGGTGTGCTCAGAGAGGATTATTTTATTGGGATGACTATGAGAGCAGTTTGTACGAGCGATATGTCGAACACAATCCTGCCCAAGCTGAGGTTTATTTGCGGGAATCGATTGTAGGGGCGGAAAGAAGGAATTATCGAGTGCCGCCCGGTGTTTATGCCGATTACGGCTTTTTGCTGTTTCGCAGGGGCGATAAACAAGGGGCAATTGATTATTTTACGAAAGAGAAGCAGCTTTATCCGGAAGCGGCCGCATTGATGAACAAACTGATTGAGCGGGTTCAAATGCAGATGGCGCCAATCGAAAAACAGCCAGTCAAAACACCCGATTCTGGGGATGCTCAATGAAATATAGGGTGGTGATTATCGTTTCGCTTATTCTAGTAATATCCAGTTGCGCTCTGCCGCCCAAAACCAATCTCGATGCTTTTAATTCCTATCGTCCGAGATCAATAGTAGTCGTGCCGGTGTTAAATGAGTCGCCTGAAGTGTCGGCGGCGTCGGTTTTTATTTCAACTATCACAGTACCTCTGGCAGAAAGAGGCTATTACGTCTTTCCCGTTTATCTGACTGATCTGATTTTGCAGGATTTCGGGCTGGTCGAAGCCGGACATATCCATCAATTGCCAACAACTCGGTTCTTCGAGCTGTTTGGTGCGGATGCCGTTTTGTTCGTGACGATCAAAGACTGGAGCACAAAATATCTGGTTTTAGCTTCCGTCGTCGTGGTGCAAATGGAATATGTTCTAAAGGATACCAAAACCGGAACAGTCTTATGGGAAAATCGGCAAACTTACACGCATGATTCGGGCGGCGCCGCCGGAGGCGGCGTGGGAGGACTGGTTGCCATGGCTGTTGCAGCTGCGGTCAATGCGATTTTCACGGACTATTTACCTCTTGCCCGCGAAGCGAATCGTTTGGCATTCCGACCGCCAAAAGGCTTGCCGGCAGGACCTTATCATCCCGAGTTCAATCGTGATCAGGACAGGTTTTGATTTTTATCCAAATTTTGGTCACTCAAAATACGCGGTATTTGAATAATTCTACGATGCGTTAAGCATATTGATTGTGCGACGAATCACTCAGCAATAATTTATTAATAAGGAAAGCAGTAGAAAAGTAATTGCTTTTGTATTAATTAAGAGATAGAAAAGGAATAAACTTTCTCAAGTAGAAGTGAATTACACTTGAGTGGATGGAGATAGAAGAGAAACAATGGTGCCGAGGAGAGGACTTGAACCTCCACGGGGTTGCCCCCACTAGCACCTGAAGCTAGCGTGTCTACCAATTTCACCACCTCGGCTTAACTCGAGTAATCAAGCTAAGTTAAGCGAAGAATTCTATAGAGCAGCTAAGGCCGTGTCAAATATTTTTTTATTTCGACAGCGTTAACTCTGTCGATTCTAAATTGTTAAGAGCGGCTGTTTTACTCAGTTTATTCGCTACTTATAAGCCGAAGAATATTACGTTCGGTTAACTTAAAGAACGTGTCATTATCTTTTCGGTAATCGAGCTCGTAGCGGGTTTCTGGGTTATACTCCATATTAGTAAAATTATTGAGAAGTAAAAATATAAATGAATTATAAAAACGATCAGGGAACTGATTCTAAGACTTATGTCGACCCGTTCGCGCAACGTGAAGCGGAAAAATATGATAACCCGATACCCAGTCGGGAACTGATCATACAATTGCTAAAGCAAGAAGGTAAGCCTTTGCGCCGAAAACAGATTGCCGACGAATTTGGATTGCAATCTGCTGAAATGCTGGAGGCATTGCGCAAACGTTTGCGGGCGATGGAAAGAGACGGGCAACTGGTTTTTAATCGTAGACAAAAGTATTGTTTGGTTAATAGTCAGGATTTAATTGCCGGAAGAGTCTTGGGACATGCCGACGGTTTTGGTTTTCTGCAACCGGATGACGGTTCCGACGACTTGTTTTTGTTGCCGCGGGAAATGAAAGCGCTGATGCACAATGATCGTGCTGTGGTGCGCGTCGCAGGCCTTGATCGAAGGGGACGTCGTGAAGCGGCCCTGGTGGACGTATTGGAAAGAAATACGCATCAGGTGGTTGGGCGCTTTTACAAGGAACATGGGGTTGCATTCGTCGTTCCTGATAATAATAGAATTAGCCATGAAATCGTTATTCCGAAAGACGAAATCCATGGTGCAAAAAAAGGCCACATCGTGGTTGTCGAGATTGTTCAGCAACCGACTCAACATAGCCAGCCGATTGGAAGGATTGTTGAGGTCTTGGGTAAACATATGGCGCCGGGAATGGAAATAGAGGTGGCCATTCGCTCATATGATCTTCCTTACGAATGGCCGGAAGCATTGTTGGACGAAATTGCCCCATTAAAACCTGATGTGCCGGAAGAGGCAAAAAAAGATCGTATCGATATTCGGCATTTGCCTTTAGTGACGATTGACGGTGAGGATGCGCGTGATTTTGACGATGCGGTTTATTGTCAAAAAACTCCGAAGGGTTGGAAGTTATTGGTAGCGATTGCCGATGTTTCCCATTATGTGAAAGTCAATACGGAACTGGATGCAGAAGCAAAAAACCGCAGTACTTCGGTATATTTTCCTGAGCGGGTGATTCCGATGTTGCCGGAAATTTTGTCCAACGGACTGTGTTCGCTCAATCCTGACGTAGATCGTTTATGCATGGTTTGCGAAATGATTGTCAGTCAAGAAGGAGACGTGATTCGGTCTCGGTTTTTTGACGCCGTCATGCGCTCTCATGCTCGTTTGACTTATACGGATGTTGCCGCGATGGTGGTGGAGGGTGATCAAAAACTGGCAAAAAAATATCGTCAATTACTACCACACTTGCTAGAGCTTTATAGTCTCTTTAAGGTTATGAGAATACAACGGGAGCAGCGCGGTGCGATGGACTTCGAGACGCAGGAGACGCAGATTGTTTTCGGCGATGAGCGTAAAATCGAAAAAATAGTGCCGAGGCAACGTAACGATGCCCATAAGCTGATTGAAGAGTTTATGATTGCCGCCAATATGTCGGCAGCTCGGTTCTTGAATCGTAAAAAAATGCCACGTTTGTTAAGGATTCATGAAGGACCGGGTACGGAAAAACTGCTCACGCTACGAACATTTCTAGGAGAAATGGGGCTGCATTTGGGCGGTGGCGCCAATCCGACTCCGCTGGATTACATGCACTTGTTGGAGTCGGCAAAAGACCGTCCCGATGCTCACCTGATTCAAACCGTTCTGCTAAGATCCATGTCGCAAGCGGTTTACAGTCCCGAAACGCGCGGGCATTTCGGGCTTGCGCTGGAAGCTTATACCCATTTCACTTCACCAATCAGACGGTATCCCGATTTACTGGTCCATCGGGCGATTCGACATTGTCTAGCGGGCAAAGCTTCCGAGTCGTTTTTCTATGGTTTTCCGGATATGGTGGTCTTAGGAGAGCATTGTTCGGCTAACGAACGGCGGGCCGATGAAGCGACTCGCGAAGTGATCAGCTGGTTGAAATGCGAGTATATGATGGACAAGGTAGGTGAGGAATTTAACGGTTTGAT
Source organism: Methylococcaceae bacterium (assembly GCA_050304855.1). Taxonomy (GTDB): domain Bacteria; phylum Pseudomonadota; class Gammaproteobacteria; order Methylococcales; family Methylomonadaceae; genus Methylomarinum. Next base: position 5,184 of record JBNLEI010000309.1, on the reverse strand, counting down.
TTCTGCCGTAACCGGTTTTGGATTTTTTGTCGAACTGGCGGATATTTATGTGGAAGGATTGGTGCATATTTCTACCTTGCCTCAGGATTATTTCCATTTCGATGCCACTAGCCACCAGCTTTACGGTGAACGCACGGGTATACGCTATCGTTTGGGCGACTTGGTCAAAGTTAAAGTGGCTCGGGTCGACCTAGACGAGAAGAAAATAGATTTCGATTTATTGCAGACCCGGAAAAAGACGGCGGTTAAAGGTAAATCGTTGTCTAAGAAAACCGCCAAATCTACCAAAAAAACTAGAAAACGCTAATGAGCTTAACGAAATTATTCGGTATTCATTCGGTCGAGGCGGCACTGGAATATTCGGCTAAGGCCATTCATCGAGCTTGGGTTGACGCGAATCGGCAAGATAAGCGCTTAAAACAGATCATCGAAGAGCTCGCCAATTTAGGTATTGCAGCGGAAAAATCGGAGCGCAAAAAATTGGATAGAATGGTTGACGGTAAGAACCATCAGGGGATTGTCGTCGAGATAGAAATGCCCACCGCCAGCTCGGAGGATCAATTAAAAAAAGCCGTAGCCGATATGGTTGAAATGCCTTTTTTTTTGGTATTGGATCAGGTACAAGATCCGCACAACCTGGGTGCCTGTTTGCGCACTGCCGATGCGGTCGGGTTACACGGCATTATTATTCCCAAAGACAATGCGACCGGAGTCACGCCGACGGTCTGCAAGGTGTCGAGCGGAGCGTCCGAAACAGTGCCGGTTTATCAAGTGACCAATTTGGCTAGAACCTTACGTTGGCTCAAAGAACGAAATATCTGGATTATGGGTAGTAGCGGTGCCGCAAAACAATCAGTTTTCGATGCCGATTTAAATATACCGTTGGCGTTGGTGATGGGTACAGAAGGAACCGGGATGCGTCAATTGACTGAAAAACAATGTGATTTTCTGGTTAAAATACCGATGATCGGCCAAGTGGAAAGTTTGAATGTTTCAGTGGCTGCCGGTGTCATGATGTACGAAGCTTTCCGTCAAAGAGTGACATCGATTGTTCCGAAGTGACATGACAGACAGGAAATGAAAAAGATTTTGTGTTTTTGGGCGTTGATATCTGTTTCGCTAGGGGGAGGCGCGGAAGTACCTGCACAATTGTTGAGTATCACCTGTGTCAGCTGCCACGGTAACGACGGACAAGCGATTCCTGATCTTAAAAATCTGGCAACTAATGACATTGAAAAGGCATTGTTGGATTTTAAGTACGATAGGCGCTTTTCGACCGTCATGAGCCGCATCGCCAAAGGTTTCGATGACGCGGAGCTAAAGGTCATTGCTCAAAATTTCCATCGGCAAGGAAAGTGAAATCATGGTTTCAAGAAGAGCTTTTCTAAAATGGGGAGGTGCTGCTGCTTTAGCGTTACCTGGATGCCGTCAGTCGGACATTAAAAATGCCGGCAAGGCTCATGTTGTGGTCGTCGGGGGCGGATTCGCCGGAGCGACGGCTGCGAAATACATTCGCCAGTTGGATAATTCGATTAAAGTGACCCTGATCGAACCGAAAAGTCGTTATATGACTTGCCCAGGTAGCAATTGGGCATTAGCGGGATTGTGCAACCTGGAATCGTTGTCCGTAAGTTATCGGCAATTAGCTGCCCGTTATGGTGTATCCGTTATCAATGATTGGGTAACCGATATAGATGCCGAGGCTCGGTCGGTGAGAGTAAGTAGTCGACAGAAGATCGGTTACGATCGCTTGATTGTGGCGCCGGGTATCGATTTTCGTTGGGATGGGATTGAAGGTTACGATGCCGAGGTGGCTGATTTCATTCCGCATGCCTGGCAAGCGGGGAGGCAAACGCAAACGTTGTTGAATCAGTTACGTGCCATGCCTGAAAACGGTACAGTCGTGATTTCGGCTCCGACTAATCCGTTTCGCTGTCCGCCGGGGCCTTATGAGCGAGCTGGCTTGTTCGCTTATTATTGCCGTTTGCATAAGCCCAAGGCTAAGATATTAATTTTTGACCATAAACGCTCGTTTTCCAAGCAATCCTTGTTTTTACAGGGATGGAAGCGAAACTACGGTTATGGTAGTGACAAGGCGTTGATCGAATGGCAGTCGATTGCCGATAATCCGGTTATTGCGCTGGCGGCAAAAAGCAAAACGTTACACACTGATTTTGGCGATAAAATCAAAGCCGATGTTTTGAATCTTATTCCCGCTCAGAAAGCCGGTAAAATCGCTCATCATGCCGGATTGACCGATGAAAGCGGTTGGTGCCCGGTAAGGCCCGCTAGCGGCGAATCCGTTTTACAGCCTGGCATTCATGTGATAGGAGACGCGGCTATTCAGGGGTCGATTCCTAAATCCGCCTTTGCCGCCAACTCGGAAGCCAAGGTGTGCGCATTTGCGTTGGTGGCATTATTGAACGGCAGACAACCACTCGATCCGGTATGGGTCAATACCTGCTATAGTTTGGTGACGGCCGATTACGGTTTTTCAATCGCGATGGTTTATAAGTTGAGCGATCGGGGAGAGATTCAAGCGGTTAAAGACGCCGGAGGTATTTCCGCGCGTACAGATCGCCAGTCGCTAATGATGGAATCGCGTTACGCCAGAAGTTGGTACGACAGTATTGTTGCCGATACATTTTACTGATTTTAGTCAGTCGGCTCTTGTTCATAGCGGCAAGTTAAGTCGATTGCTTAAAGGTGTTATTTCATCTGCAGATAGACACTTTCATGCTTGCGTGTTCTTTAAGTGCCGGAAATCATTATTTGCTGTTAAAACCCTTCTAAAACGACTTTACCGATGGCTCGGTTACTTTCAATAAAAGTATGGGCTCGTTTTAAGTTTTTTGCATTAATGACGCCGAATTGTTCGCGTAGCGTGGTGCGAAGAATGCCTGAGTCAACCAGCTGCGCGACTTCATTGAGCATTTGATGCTGTTTGATCATATCGGGTGTCGAATAAAGCGAGCGGGTATACATGAACTCCCAATGTAGAGAGATGCTTTTCTGTTTCATTAGCGCAATGTCAAGATGCTGAGGGTCGTCGATCAGGCCTAATTTTCCTTGTGGACACAGACACTTGACGATTTCTTGATAATGATCGTCGGTATGGGTGAGGCTAGCTACGTAGTCGACGGAGTCAAAACCGATATTGGTTAACTCGGCATGTAAAGAGTGACTGTGGTCGATGACAAAATTCGCCCCTAGGGCCAAAACCCATTCACTTGACTGTTGACGTGAAGCGGTACCGATAACGGTGACATCGGTCAACTGATGAGCAAGCTGGGTCAGCATCGAACCGACGCCGCCGCCAGCTCCGGTAATTAGCAATTGATGTTGAACGTTTTGTTTGCCGCGGCGCATCCCGAAACGGTCGAACAATAATTCCCAGGCCGTAATAGTCGTTAACGGCATGGCAGCCGCTTCGGCAAAGCTAAGGGAACGAGGTTTTTTGGATACAATCCGTTCGTCGACCAAATGTAACTCGGCGTTGCAGCCGGGGCGGTCAATGGCGCCGGCGTACCAAACCTCGTCGCCCGGTCGAAACAAAGTTACTTCTTCGCCGACAGCCTTGACGACGCCGCTGGCGTCCCAGCCTAATACTTTGATATTTCCCGGTTCCGGTGTGAATCTCTGGCGAACTTTTGTGTCGACCGGGTTAACTGAAATTGCTTTGATTTCGACCAATAAATCGTGTTTTTCAGGGACAGGGTCATTTAACTCCAGATCTATCAGTGAATTAGCATCTTCAATTGGGAGAGAGTGTTGGTAGCCGACTGCTTTCATAAATAAAAGGAACTAAAAGTACGCTTGAACCAGAAATATTTTATCAATGCTCTGAAGATTAAACCAAAATGATTATTTATGCCAGATAAAAATGATCAAATTAAAGGCCATAAATTTATATTGGAGAAATCTATTAGTAGAAAAATATTGAACTATACTGACAGTGATAAAGAACACTCCTTGAGTTTTGATTTACTGGTAAAACAACCTATTCAAGATTGCTCAAACAGGTGAATGTTAAGTAGTTTTGACATAGCTCTGCTGCATACTTTAAATTGGGGAACATGCATATAAGTCGCTGATCAATGAGTAAGTTGAGTTTAAGGTGATTCTAAATTCTAATACTATTGATTGGCTTGACAATTATTAAGGAGCTATATCATTTAATTTTTATATAAATACTAAGAATATATATTATGGAATTATATAGAAAAGAAATAACCTATATATTAATGGCGCTTATGTTTATTGTTGCTCCATTTTATTATAAGCCTAATCTTGCTGGTACCGGATTTAATATACCTTATAATATAGCTGTCTGGGGTGTGGCAGTAACCATAATTTTTTACTCACTATTATTATCCCTGAGCACCCAAAAATTCATTTATTATGACAAAGTATGGATGCTATTCGTATTTCCGGCTCTTATAGTTTTAAGCAGTTTTTTGTCGGGATATATGAATGCTAATGACTGGATTTTAAAGCAAGTTTATGTTTTTTGGGGGTTAATTTTTATACTGTCTCTATTTCAGCTTCGGTTAGATAATACTGAAATAGAGAATATACTGTTAATTATTGGTTTATCTATGATCATTCATGCTGGGTTGGGAGTCTTGCAAAATATTGGAAGTCCAGCTTTACAGAATTTTGCTCCTCCTAAAGCAGGCGGTAGACCAACAGGCATTCTACAGCAGATTAATGTGCAAGCTAGCTATTTGGCTACGGGGATACTAATTATTTTATTTTTACTATCCCGAGGAAGTATAAAAAACCGGGGAGTGATCACTAAGTTACTCATGATAACTAGTGTTTTTTTAAGTTCATATATATTGTCAAATTCGGGGAGTCGAATAGGCATTATTTCCTGTGTAATAGGTCTGTTATCACTAACTGTTGCTTATCGAAAAGAATATTTTAATAAAACTTCCTAGGCCATGCCCTCCTATCGGATCCAGCTTAATAATATCAAATGATATAGAATAAATTACCAATCGTAGATCTGCATAGCCGCCAGTCACCATCTCATGACCTTTTTCCATTGCAGTACCAATCCCGTTTCTACCCAAAAATGCACCTAAGATTATCACTAAGAAGGCAGAAATAACTATATATTTATTATTAAAATATTCTTTTCGATAAGCAACAGTTAGTGATAACAGACCTATTACACAG
>JBNLEI010000308.1:0-8027 GCA_050304855.1 Methylococcaceae bacterium | reverse complement strand
CTTATAATTTGTACATTTTTTGTATCCTTTTCTTTTTAAAAAAATGTACAAGCTTCTTGCCGCCCAGATTTACCGCCTCTATCAACAACAAGTCCCGGCTACCGGAATCGGTCTTTTTCGCCTGCTTTTCGGGTTGGTGACGCTTCAAGAAACATTTTTTCTGCTTTATTTTAATCATTTGATTTTCGACCCCATCCCTTTCTTGGATGTTGAATTTCCAATGATTTATTTTTTTACTTGGGTTTGGGCTGCAGTCGCGTTTTGTGTGGTAGTCGGTTATCGCTGCCAACAAATGATTATTGCCAACTATCTATTTTGGCTCGTTTTTGTCAATTTTACTCCCATGCAACGCGATTTTGACGGCGGTTTCGATTTGTTCATGATCGGTACAAATTTTTTTCTGATTTTTATGCCGATCGACAAGAGTTTTTCGGTCGACAGTTTGAGAAAAAAATTAAGCCGTCCTTTTAAGCATTACGCAACCTATTCTCCGGAACTGGTTTCAAGGTTGGCGTATTATCTGCCTGTTGCGATTTGCTTGGGTTTTTTGTATTTCGATTCGGCGATTCACAAAATGTTTGCCGAGCACTGGCGCAACGGGTTAGGTGCCTGGTTACCCTCTTCAATGCCTTATTATGTTTCTGTGCTGAATATGTCCTGGTTGTTGAATAATGAAATTCTGCAAAAAACCATCGGCTATACGATTATCGTTTTTCAGTTTACTTTCATTTTTTTATTTCATGTTCGGCGATTGAGACCGGTTTATTTCCTTATCGGAGCCGGTTTACACGCTGGTATTACGCTGACGTTCAACATTTACCCTTTCGGTATGGGAATGTTGATTTTTTATGTTTTAGTTGCCCCGCTATCTTGGTATCGAGTACTCGGTGACACACTGAAGGCTAAATCCGCATCTTTAACAGTTTTTTATGATGAGCAATGTCCTTTGTGTAACCGGACCGTTTTGATTCTGAATCATTTTGATGTGTTTAATTGTATTGAGTTCAAAGGCGCTCAGAGTCATGCAGCCAGTTATCCAGCATTAGTCGGCATCGATCAGGCTACGCTAATGATCGATTTGTATGCGTTGGACAAAAATGGATGTTTATATGCCGGGGTCGATGCTTATGCCGAAATTCTGATTAAAATGCGTTATCCATTTTTATTGGGTTGGCTTTTAAAGTTGCCGGGAGTGCATTCGTTAGCATGTCATTATTATCGGAAAATCGCCGATTCACGTTTAAGAGTAAATTGCGATGAATATTGCCAGTATGAAATCTCGAGCGTTGTGCCGTCGCTTTATGATCGTTATTTCGCCGTCGAGGATACAAAAATAGCCAAGCGTTATAGCCGAAGACTGAGTAAAATTCTGCTGTTGCTGTTTTTGTTGCAATTAAATAGCAGTATTCACTATGGCCTCTTTTACCGACTTCAATTCGACACAAAAAGCTCGGCTTTTACTCATGCCTTGGCCGATGCCAGCAATTCGTTGATTATGCTGTCACAGACATTTTTGGGCATTACTCCGCATGCGCTATATTTGCATGATCATTTTGAAGGCTATAACCATTTGCTGGCGTTAACCTATTTGGATAAGGATGGTAGGGAAAAGTGGCTTCCTTTTGTCAATGAACAAGGCAGGTTGCTGGCGCCAAATTGGGGGCGAGTCCATTCAATGTGGGCGAATATTGCTGTGACTCCTAAAATCGATAATCTGCGACTACGCAAGTTCATTATGAAAGTGACCGCGTTTTGGGGGATTAAATCGGGGCTGGATCTTGACGACACAATTTTTCGGGTCAAGCTGAAAAAAATCGAAGCGCCTTTCACTTGGCGTAAAAATTTATTGAACAGCAATCTGTCCGGAGCTTGGCAAACCGTTGGTTCGGCACGTTGGCAGGGTAAAAAGATCGATATTGTGCTACCGGAAGATATCAATGTTTTATAGCAAACAAAATGTTGATTTGGTGATTTAGCCGTGTTATAAATTATCCCGTGCTTAACCATTAGTACATAAAATAAATATAAAAACCTTTATTTGGAGGATGTTATGAAAAAAGTATTGTCTCTGTTAGCTATGACTTTAATGATTGCTGGTCTGACCGGTTGCATGGACGATCCAGACGGTTCTAAACAAAAAGTTTCAAGCTCTACTTCTTCTATCCAGCTTTAATTTTTAAGCTAATAGACCAAAAAGGCCTGCTATTTTAGCAGGCCTTTTTTATTGGTCGGTATAGCGGTAGATATATCGATCAACCGAATTAATGTCCTTCCTCTTCGGACTCTTCTTCTTTCTGGATGGCTTCCAGTGATAGCCCTGACAAGCCGTTTGACGAATCGTTTTCGCTGTCGTCTTTACTTTCTGTCGCCGAGCCTCTACCTTCGCTGAGATTAATTTTAAGCTTCAGGTTGTTCGGTGAATCCGAATTGCGTAATGCTTCTTCCAGCGAAATAGTGCCGGCTTTGTAAAGTTTCAGTAAATGGCTATCGAAGGTTTGCATGCCGATATTTTCTGATTTTTCCATGGCTTCTTTGATGGCATGGATGTCGCCTTTTTGGATTAAATCGCTGACTAATTGGGTGCCCAATAAGATTTCGATCGCAGCAGCGCGCTTGCCATCGACCGTCGGTACCAGCCGTTGCGAAACAAAAGCCTGTAAATTAAGGGATAAGTCCATTAATAATTGGCCCCGGCGTTCTTCCGGAAAGAAGTTGATGATTCTGTCCAATGCCTGGTTAGCGTTGTTGGCATGCAAGGTAGACAAGCATAAATGGCCGGTTTCGGCAAAAGCCAGCGCGTGTTCCATCGTCTCCTGGGTGCGGATTTCGCCGATCAGAATGACATCAGGAGCTTGTCTCAACGTATTTTTCAAGGCGTCTTCGTAAGAACAAGTATCGACGCCTACTTCGCGCTGATTGATGAGGCATTTTTTATGGGGGTGAACGTATTCGATAGGGTCTTCAATGGTAATAATATGACCCGACGAGTTGCTGTTGCGGTGGTCGATCAAAGCGGCCAGCGACGTTGATTTTCCTGATCCGGTGCCGCCGACAAATAATATCAGGCCGCGCTTTTCCATAATTTTATCTTTCAATATCTGCGGCAGTCCCAAAGCGTCAGCGTTGGGAATATCTACCTTGATATTTCTAATAACCATGGCATAGCAATTTCGTTGTTTGAAGATATTGACCCTGAAGCGACCGACACCCGTTTCGGAAATAGCTAGATTCATTTCCGGAACGTGTTCGAATTGCTCACGTTGATCGCTATCCATCATACTATCGGCAATTTCCTTAACCCGTTCCTTAGTTAGGATGGTGGCTTCGAGCGGTTTCAATGAACCCTGAAATTTTGCGGCCGGGGGAGCTCCGACGGTCAAATAAAGATCTGATCCGTCTTTATGTACAAGAATTTTAAGGTAATCTTTGAAGTCCATAAGTAAAAGTATTTTTGTTGTTGTCAAACTGACAGTTTAGTTAATAATGTCACAAGTTGAAGCCAGAAGTGGATTTAAACGAGTATAATGAGCACATTTTTCTGTACTGGCGGAAAGACCGTTTTTTATTTTTGAAGTTATGAGTACTAAGCAAAGAAAAGCCGTGGCATTGATTTCGGGCGGACTGGATTCGATGTTGGCCGCGAAGGCAATTATGGAGCAAGGCGTTCATGTTGAGGGAATCAATTTTTTCACTGGCTTTTGCGTCGAAGGACACACGCATGCGATTCGAAAAAAAGACAAAGCCAAGCCCAAGCGTAACAATTCCCTATGGGTAGCGGAACAACTGGGAATTAAACTGCATATTGTCGATATTATCGAAGAATACAAGGATGTGTTGATTAATCCCAAGCACGGGTATGGCGCGAATATGAATCCGTGTTTGGACTGCAAGATTTTTATGGTGAACAAAGCCAAACAATGGATCCAGGAAAACGGTTTTGATTTCATTATAACCGGCGAAGTTATGGGGCAACGGCCCATGTCGCAACGAAAAGAGACCATGCCGGTGGTGGCTGCCGAGTCTGGGGCCGATGATCTGTTATTAAGGCCTTTGTGCGCTAAAAATCTTCCGGCGACTTTGCCCGAGCGCGAAGGTTGGGTAGACCGTGAAAAGCTGTTCGATTTTAGTGGGCGCTCGCGTAAACCGCAGATGGCGTTGGCAAAGCAGTACGGTTACGACGATTATGCCCAGCCTGCCGGTGGTTGCTGTTTTCTGACCGATGAAAACTATTCTCTGAAGCTGGTTGACTTATGGAAAGCTAGAGGCGAGAAGGATTATGATTTGGATGACGTTATGTTGCTTAAAGTAGGGCGTCATATCCGGCCCAAGCCTAACTTTAAACTGATTGTGGCGCGTGAGGATGGCGAGGCCAGATTTATGCAAGGATATAAAAAAGATTTCATTAATATGAACTGCGCCAGTCATCGAGGTCCCTTGGTGTTGGTCGATGGGATGCCGACCGAGGAAGATTTAGTGCTGGCAGGGCGTATAACGGCTCGTTATGGACAGGGGCGCGACGCTGAAACGGTCGATATCGCCATTCGTGGGAAGAATCAGGAGGAGAGAATTATTCAGGTTCAGCCCTTAGAGGCTGATCAGATGCCGCGGGAATGGTTTATATGAGCCAGGAGACTTTAGATGCGAGACGGCTGTTATGTCCCTTGCCAGTAATTCGCACCCAGGATTGCGTAAGGAAGCTCAACAGCGGAGACCTGTTGACCGTGTTCTGTACTGATCCTGGCGTAATGCAGGATATTCCGGCTTGGTGCCGCATTAACGGTCATCGAGTTGTTGATACACGAGCCGAAGACGGCGAATATATTATCGTGTTGGAGGTTGGTCCACGTGACTGAAATCAGCGACTCTGACAGTATCGCCAAGCTGAAAGCCAGAGTGACATACGTCGGCGCGGCGGTTAACGTTTTTTTAACGATCATTAAGGTAGTGATCGGCATACTAGGGCAGTCTGCAGCCTTGATTGCAGATGGGATCCATTCGCTTGCCGATTTGCTAAGTGATTTGTTTGTCATTGTCGCCATTAAAATGGGTAGCCGGGAAGCTGATTATGAACATCCGTACGGACACCGGCGCTTTGAGACTATCGCAACAGTTCTGCTAGGATTGGGATTGATTGTCATTGCCGGCGGCGTCGCTTGGGATGTGAGCGGACGGATGCTACATCCAGAAAGGTTGATGGTTCCCAATACCGATACGATGGCGATCGCGTTGATTTCAATTCTGGCGAACGAATGGTTGTTTCAATACACTAAGCGTGTGGGAGAGGAGACCCGTTCAAAATTATTGATGGCGAATGCCTGGCATCATCGTAGCGATGCAATTTCATCGGTTGTTGTATTGTTCGGAATCGCTGCGGTTTTGGCCGGTTACCCGTTTGCCGATGCAGCGGCCGCGATTATCGTAGCGCTGATGATCGCCAAAATAGGATTTAAACTGGTGACGGAGAGTATTAACGAGTTGGTCGATACGTCGTTGCCGGAGCCTTTGGTTAAAGAAATTCGACGAGTGATTAAAACCACAGAAGGAGTTCAGGGTATCCATTTGCTACGGACCCGGCAGATGGGGGAAGATGCGTATGTAGATGCCCATATCGTGGTCGATCCGCGTATTACTGTTTCCGAAGGACATTTGATCGGCGATATCGTTAGGGACAAACTGAAGAATGAGTTTGATGATGTTGTTGACGTATTGGTCCATGTCGATCCGGAGGACGACGAATTTAAGATCGTTGATCAAGTGCCACTCACCCGTAAAGAAATTCAAGCGTATATGGAACATTATTTAGGTGAATATTGGTCTTGTATTGATGAGTTCAGGATCCATTATCTAGACGGAGTGTTGGAAGTCGAAGTCATGTTGCCGCCGTTGTTGTTGACTCAACAGCATCAAGTCGAAAAGATCAAACAGCACTGCACCTTGTTGGAAAAAAAAGTCGAGCGGATTGACAAAGTCTATGTTTTTTTTAAAGCGTAATGATTCGAGTGAAAAATTCTTTCAGGATTTAATATGGCCGTAGGAAAATGTGAATTTCCGCAAATGCACGTCGTTAAAGGCATCAAACTGGGAACCGGTAACGCAGGGATTAAGCAGACTGAACGAGACGATATTTTAGTCATTGAAATGCCGGAGGGCGGTAGTTGTGCGGCAGTTTTTACCCGCAACGCTTTTTGTGCAGCGCCGGTACATGTGGCTAAGGCGCATTTAACTAGGAATCCGCGTTGGTTGTTGGTTAATTCAGGAAATGCCAATGCAGGAACCGGTGAGCAGGGAATGCGGGACGCATTGGAGTGTTGTAGGAATCTGGCCGAAGTTGCCGGAGGGAGCTTCGAACAGGTATTACCCTTTTCCACCGGTGTCATTGGTGAAAGCCTTCCTGTCGGCAAGCTGATTACGGCTTTGCCAACAGCGACGAATAATCTTGCCCCGGGAAATTGGGATAAAGCGGCTCGCTCCATTATGACTACCGATACTTTTGCCAAAGGTGCATCGATAATTATCGAAATCGACGGCAGTCCGGTGACTATTACCGGTATTTCGAAAGGGGCGGGTATGATCCAGCCGGACATGGCGACTATGTTGGGCTTTATAGCGACTGATGCCAAGGTTGCTCAACCATTATTGCAACAGTGCCTCAACGCGGCGGTTGAGCAGTCGTTTAATCGCATTACTGTCGACGGCGATACTTCAACAAACGACGCTTGCGTTTTGCTTGCCAGCGGGTCTAGCGAGGCACCGGAAATTATGCCTGATAGCGAACAATATTCGTTGTTTGCTAAAGCCGTTCTTGATATCTGTAAACAATTAGCTGAGGCGATTGTTAGGGACGGCGAGGGGGCGACTAAATTGATTCGCATTGTGGTCGAACAGGCGGAAAACGATGCGGAAGCGGTTAAAGTAGCGAAGACCATCGCCCATTCGCCGTTGGTTAAAACCGCCTTCTTCGCTAGTGATCCTAACTGGGGGAGAATTCTCGCTGCAGTCGGTCGTGCCGGTGTTGAGAATATGCAGCTCGACAAAGTGCAGATTTATTTGGGAGATGTTCGTATTGTGGAAAACGGGAGTCGAGCTATTGCCTATACGGAAGCCGCAGGACAAAGCGTCATGAAAGAGGATGAAATAACCGTTAGGGTTGTTTTGGCGCGAGGTACGGCAACTCAAGAGGTGTTGACCTGCGACTTTTCCTATGACTATGTCAAAATTAACGCAGAGTACCGGACTTAACCGTTAAAAGGCAAGTATGGCTAATAAGCGGGTGCACGTGGCGGTTGGCGTCATAGAAGATCGTGAAGGACATATTTTAATTGCCCGAAGACCAGATGATGTGCATCAGGGCGGTTTGTGGGAATTTCCAGGGGGGAAGATTGAGTCGGGCGAATTGTTGCACGATGCTCTTCAACGGGAACTTAACGAGGAGCTCGGAATTCGCGTTCGGTCGGCCGAACCGCTGATTAAAATCAATCACGATTATCCTGAGGTGAATGTGTTGTTAGATGTCTGGCGAATTAAGGCATTTGACGGTCAGGCGAGGGGGCGAGAAGGCCAAGCTATTGCATGGGTAAAACCACACCAATTAGACAACTACGATTTTCCGGCTGCTAACAAACCGATTATTCGGGCCGCAGTCTTGCCGTCGAGTTATGCGATTCTGGAAGGCGAAGATGAGAGCCAAGTATTGGGCAATTTGAATAAGATTCTAGACCGCGGTGTAACGCTGATTCAGGTACGATTGAAGACCTTTGCTTCAGCAGTTCCTCAGCATTTGCTCAAACGAGTCGCTTCCGAATGTGCTAGGCGACGGATAACCGTGCTACTTAATTCGGCGTTATTTGAATTCAAGGACGTTTGTGGGCACGGAATTCATTTATCCAGTCGTCATCTGGCGAGCATGCAAAAACGTCCGGCCGGTTGCCGCTGGCTGGCTGCTTCCTGTCATAATCTGCAGGAATTAAAACAGGCCGAAAAAATTGATGTCGACTTTATCGTTTTGGCTCCGGTACTCAAAACTCAAA
>JBNLEI010000307.1:0-2256 GCA_050304855.1 Methylococcaceae bacterium | reverse complement strand
TAGAAAAAAAACTACATGTTTTTTTGTTGATGCTTGGCAGCAATCTCATTGATGATTGGTTGTCCAATTTTGGTGCCAATTATTTCATTGAGCTGCTTGATTAGTTTAGAAAAATTACTCTCTTCTCCAATGCCTGGCTGTGAACCAAAATTTTTCGAATAACAAGTTGCTATCCAATCGACAAGCTCTCTTTCCCTTCTCTTATTGTGTCCTTTTTCGGCATTTTTTACCCGATTAGATAATTTGCCCGATACATTTTTTATGCTACGGATCGCTTCTTCGGTATCTTCAACTGTCAAAGACACATAATTTTTACGATAGTGCCACTCTAACTCTGTGCTAAATCCGTTACTCGTTTTCTTATCTACTTCCTCCAACAACTTAGCGAGTTTTTCGCACTGCCGAGTTAGATTATTCAAATCGCTTTCCAATTCATATCGAGCAGGGACGGTGGATCTACCTAAATCAAGCCATAATTCAATAATCGCTTCCAATTCAGAGCAAAACTTATCAGCACGACGCATTTTATTTGATTGGTAGGTATCCCCTTTAAAGCAAAAACGAAACTTATCCAACTGTTCATTTGTAAACGAAAATGGCTTAACGGTATGACCTTCCCCTTCCCAAAACACATTTGTCTCCTAACAACACTATTTATTGTTCAAAACTTTCTTCATGACCGCCTCAGCGATTTTTTGCTTATGCGTCACGCTCAAATGGGTATAGCGTTTCGTCGTCTGCAGATCCTTATGTCCGGCCAATTCAGCGATCTCGATCATCGAGGCGCCATGCATCGCCAGGGATGAGCAGAAGTCGTGCCTCAGGCAATGAAACACGAAATTTTCCACTCGGGCCGCCTTCAAGGCCTTGTCCCAATGTTTCTTGAAATCGAAGGGTTGACCGGGTTTGATCGGCGATGGAAACAACAGCGCCGCGCCAACACCGGGGAATTTGCGCAGCTCTTCCAAGGTTGGCTCAGGGACTGGACAAACGCGCGGTTCCCCGTTCTTGGTATCCTCAAGAAATGCCAGACTGTTATCGAAGTCGATATCGGCCCAGGTCAGCCGCAATAGTTCTGATTTGCGCATTCCGGTGGTCATGCCCATCAGCACTAACAGGTAAAGCCGGTCCCACTCCGACTTTCGGCAGGCAGCAAGCAAGCGGCCACGTTCTATGGGCGACAAATAGCGCACCCTGCCCTTCGATTGCGGCAAACTGGCGGTTTTTGCGACAGGGTTGGAGGTGACGTAACCTTGCTTAAAGGCGTAGTTGAAAATCGCCGACAGCGTTGAGCGGTAGCGGTTAACGGTTGTATTCGAGCGGGGTTTATTGACGGTTTTGGTATGGCCGGCGTTTTTGCCCCGGCCACTGCCAACCAGGCACTTGCCTTCCTTGATTTTTTTCAACTCGGCACGGATTTTATCGGCGTCGATTTCATCCAGACGGTATTCACCCAATCGATCGACCCAAAACAAGCTACGTTGTTGTTGGTTGACGATATCCTTGCCATGCCACTGAAGGATATATTCATCGACTAAGCCGGCAAAGGTCAGCCTGGCCCCCTTGCTTCCGTATGCGGCAATCGCATCGCGGTCGGCGTCGATACGGTCGGCCCAGGCGCGAGCATCGGTCTTGCGTTTAAAGGTTTTGGATTTGATCTGCTTGCCCAGCCGATCACGGATAATGGCCCGGTAGACGAGTCCGGATTGATTTTGAACTTTTCGAATGGTGTACGCCATACAAACCTCGAATTGTGCAATTCGTGAATGGTGTAGCGACTAGTGCAGTACGACACGTTTTCCGTTGTTGGAATAGTGTAGTATTTAGTGTAGTGCTACGGTTCGTAAGCGTGTTTGATCGATGGCAACTGAAATAAAGTCCTTTTTATTCAGTAGTATATCTGGTAGCGGGGGCAGGATTTGAACCTACGACCTTCGGGTTATGAGCCCGACGAGCTACCAAGCTGCTCCACCCCGCGATTGATTTGTACTATTATACCGACAAAAATTAATATAGCAAGTACTTTAACGATACCGCCAAAACCGCACCCGCGAACAAGCCCGCCAGCACGTCATCCAACATGATGCCCAAGCCACCTCCAATCCGGCGATCGATCCATCTGATCGGCCACGGCTTTACGATATCGAAGAAGCGAAACAATAAGAAACCGGAGATCAATACCGTCCACGAAAACGGAACGAACCAAAGAGTAACCAATAGACCGGCCACTTCGTCCCAGACGATACCACCGAAATC
>JBNLEI010000306.1:0-2072 GCA_050304855.1 Methylococcaceae bacterium | reverse complement strand
GCAATTATTTTGTAATTGCTTGAGTCCAGACGACGATCCTTACTTCAAAGAAATCCATCAGCTTAAGGTTTCTGCACATTTACTGATTCGGCGGGACGGCGAACTGATTCAATTCGTGCCATTTGACCGAAGAGCTTGGCATGCGGGATTGTCCTGTTTTGATGGCCGCGAACGCTGCAACGATTTTTCCATCGGCATAGAGTTGGAAGGCAGTGAGTCAATTTCTTATACCGACCGGCAATACCAGCAATTGGCTGAAGTTATTCGTTTGTTATTGGCGAATTATCCGGGTCTAAGTAAGCAACATATTACCGGCCACAGCGATATCGCCCCGGAACGTAAAACCGACCCGGGTCCGTCGTTCGATTGGAAGCGATTGGATGAAATGCTGAAGGATTGCGGGTAATTCGATTGTTTAAGGCTTATTCGACTTGATAAGAGATTTCAAAAAAAGTTTGATCGCTCAATTGGTTGCCTTCAGTAAACTCATCGTCAGAACCGAGATTGTTTTGATGAACCACTGCAAGTTCTAAGTTTTGGTTTTCTGCAACCCGAAAGGATTTTTTCAGAATCAGATCCAGGCGTTGGAAATCTCCGACTTCGCTATTCGCCCGTAAATACTTCATCGGACTGCGGTAGTAGTAGCCGACGCTCGCCGTCCATTGGAACGGAAACTGGTAGGATGCGAGGGCATTAGCGGAATGGTGAGGTGCCGAAGGGCCATAGTCGATAAAGGCTTTATCGCTGTTGAGATTAATCCACGAATACCCCATATGCAGTAAAGTTTGCGTGTTGGGTTTGTAATCCAATTGAAACTCCGCATTGTAGCTGTTGGCTTCGCTGCCATTCGCATAAAGAAGGACAGGCTCAAGCGTCTGCATGTCGATTTCATAACCTACGATTTGCGTTAAACGATGGAATTTCTGGTAGGCCAATTTAATATCGGTATTGAGCCGGTTATGAAAAAACTGGCCGTGATGACCGACTTCCAAATTAATCACTTCGACAGGCTTTAACGGTTTTATGGCTCTGGCACGGAACGATATGAGCGAATCGATAGATTTAGAAACATCAATGTTTTGTTCGCCGATAGTGGGCATTCTGGACGATCTTGATGCCGACGCTCTAAAACTGTGCTGTTTTGACCACAGATAATTCAGGGCTATTTTTGGCGAAACATCGACATGGGTGTAAGAATTTTTTTCCAGCAAAGCGCCCATATTCAACACGAAATCGTCGAGAAACGGCCATTCGAAATTGACGAACAACCGATAGAGCATATTGCTTTTGTCGTCGGAGGTGCCTAACCAGTTGGGCATGCGAACTCGGTCCAGCCGGGTGCCGACGCCCCAGACCATCCTCAGGTCGTCGAAAAGGGAAGTATAATGCTGCAACTCGAAATCCAGCCTTTCCGTCATGGTGTCGTTGATGACCGGTTGGCCGGAGGAGAGGAAGCGTTCGATTTTATCGCGTCGAATATGGGTAAATTGCGTAATCAGTTGGTCATTTTGTTCCATTTGATGAGTCCAACGGAAATTTTGCGAGATACGCGAGCCGCGCTCAAAACGGATCGGGTCAACAATGGCGTTAGCGGAATTGCCTTGCTGACTTTTGTCGTCACTGAAGCCGAAGTTATATTGCAGGCTGTCTTCTTCGGACAAGCGATAATCGAAGCGCGTACTTAACGTGTTGGTCATCTGGTCGTCGGCCACGTGTTCAAGGCCGTCGTTTTGAAAATGCAGAAAGCTCACGCGATAGCTTAAATCGTTCCAGCTCCCGCCGTATCGTCCCATGCCTCTGTAATAGTCGTTGCTGCCGCCTCGGAAAGAGGTTTGTGCGCCTTGGTCTTGCGAGGTATGCGTCGTAATGATGTTGATGATACCTAAAAAGGAATTGGGGCCGAATGTTGATGCATTAGGACCGCGGATGACTTCTATACGCTCGATGTCCTCGATTAATAACGGATAATCGTCCCACGCCACCCCACCGAAGCTGGCGTTATAGATCGAGTGTCCGTCTACCGGAACTTGCAAGCCGCGGGCAAATTCGTCGCTCATGCCGTGATAGGTGAC
>JBNLEI010000305.1:0-24078 GCA_050304855.1 Methylococcaceae bacterium | reverse complement strand
GAGTTTATCGCCATTTTTATGAACGGACGCGGAGTGGCCGCGCAAGGATTGTTACCGCCGGGAATTTACGGATTCATCGAGGGGGAAGCCGGCATCAACCCTTATGTTTACGATTGGGTGGATGGCGAGGCGAGACGTAAGGATATTACATTTGCACAACGATTAATGAAACAAGCAGGCTATTCAAACGGAATCGACCCGAAAACAGGTTCAGCCTTGACATTATATTTCGACACGACTTCCGTCAGTGTAGATGATCGCCCGCGCATGAACTGGTTTAGAAAGCAATTTGAAAAGCTGGGTATCAAATTGATTATTCGTGCAACTGACTATAATCGTTTTCAAGAAAAAATGCGTACCGGCAGTGGACAACTATTCTTGTGGGGCTGGAATGCCGACTATCCAGATCCGGAGAATTTTTTCTTTTTGCTTTACGGGCCGAACGGTAAGGTGAAACATGGTGGTGAGAATGCGGTTAATTATCGCAACCCCAAATTCGATCGGTTATTCGAGAAAATGCGTAATATGGATGACGGCCCGGCCAGGTATCGAATTATTCAGCAAATGCAGCAAATTATTCGCCGTGATGCACCCTGGATATTCGGAATGCATCCACAAGACTTTACCCTGTTTCATGGGTGGTATAAAAACGTCAAGCCCAACTTAATGGCCAACAATCGTTTGAAGTATACCCGTATCGATGCGGTACAACGACTAGTGAAACGGCAGCAGTGGAATCGAGCGCATTTCGGGCCTTTGATTGGATTAACGGCAGTCGTTTTTGTGTTGGTTATTCCGGCGGTCAGAGCTTACCGTCGTCGCTTAAGGGAGAGCGTGCAGTGATCCAATATATCATTCGTCGGTGTTTATATGCGGTACCTTTGCTGATAGGAGTCAATGTGCTCACATTTGTCCTGTTTTTTGTCGTCAATAGTCCCGATGATATGGCGCGTATGCAGTTGGGGCAAAAACATGTAACTGAGCAAGCGGTGGAAAACTGGAAACGACAGCACGGCTATCATCTGCCTTTACTCTGGAACGATGGTCAAAGCGGCACCCAACAAATGACCGAAACGATTTTTTATCAAAAAACCGCCGGCTTGTTCTGGTTCGATTTCGGTATTTCCGACAGCGGCAGAAATATCGCGGCGGATATCCAACAACGGATGTGGCCGAGTTTGGCTCTGGCTTTACCGTCATTGCTGTTGGGGCTGTTGGTTAACATCACCGTGGCTTTGATTATGGTGCTTTTTCGCAATACCTACCTGGAATTCGGCAGCATTGTTTTGTGTGTGATTTTGATGTCGATTTCCTCGCTGTTTTATATCATCGGCGGCCAGTTTTTGGTAGGAAAGTTGTTAAAGTTGGTTCCGATCTCGGGATACGACACAGGTATCCAGGCCGCCAAGTTCTTGATATTGCCAGTGCTGATTAGCGTGTTTGCCGGGATTGGTTCCGGCTCCCGTTGGTATCGCACCTTGTTTCTGGAGGAAGTGGAAAAGGATTATGTACGTACTGCCAGAGCCAAAGGCCTTAGCGAAACCCGGGTATTGTTCAGGCATGTCTTGAATAATGCCATGATTCCCATTCTGACCGGCGTTGTCGTGTTGTTGCCGCTGCTATTTATGGGCAGTCTGATCATGGAATCGTTTTTCAGTATACCGGGGTTGGGCAGTTATACGATCGATGCCATTAACCGACAGGATTTTGCCATCGTTCGATCCATGGTATTTCTCGGTTCGGCTCTTTATATACTGGGATTACTGCTGACCGATATTTCCTACACTTTAGTTGATCCGAGGGTTAGGTTGTCGTAATGATTGTACTTTGGACCGATGCATTGTTGTTCGTTTTGGTGTTGGTGTTATCACTGCTCGGAATTTATTTAAGGCGCAAGCCCCATCTACGCCGCCCTATGCGAAAAATCGCGCACAGTAAAACCGGCATGGTGTCGCTGGTGATATTGTTGTTTTTCTTGCTGATCGGCTTGTTGGATTCGTTGCATTTTAAAGACAGCGGGAAAGGCGCTAACGATGTGATCAGCGTTTTGGATTACTTCGCTAGGCCCTTGCAGCAAAACAGTGAGAAAACCTATTCCGCACCTCTTGCGGCTTATTTATATAGTAAGGAAAACATCAGGGCTTCGGATGGGAGGCAATACTGGGGTTATCCACGGTTGAAATACGGCGGCGCCCATCTTGAAAATCCTGAAACCGAACATCTTTCCGACGTTTTTATGAAGGCGTCGATAGGTTTCGCCAAAGGTGCCGGTCTGATGTTTTTATTTTTACTGTTGTTATGGAGTTACGCCAAAGACCGTCATCGGCATTTGTTGGCGCATGGTACTACCCGAGCGGTACTGGCGACCTTGTTTGTTCTGGTCAGTTGTTTTTATATGCTGATTTATTTATCGGCGTATTATCACGTATTGGGAACCGATAAAGTGGGGGAGGATGTTTTTTACCAAGCCGTCAAAAGTATTCGGACCGGTTTGGTGATAGGCTCCTTGACCACGATGATCATGTTGCCGCTGGCGATATTGTTCGGAATCATGGCCGGTTTTTTCCGTGGCTGGGTGGATGATGTCATCCAATATGTCTATACGACGCTTAACTCCATTCCCAGCGTGTTGCTGATTGCTGCATCGATTTTGATGGTGCAGGTCTATATGGCCAATCACCCGGAAGATTTTAACAACTTGTTGGTCAGGGCGGATATGAGGCTGCTGTTTTTATGCATGATTCTCGGTGTTACCAGTTGGACCGGTTTGTGTCGAATGTTGCGGGCGGAAACATTGAAGTTGAGAGAAATGGAGTATGTGTTGGCGGCTCAATCGTTGGGCGTTACTCGGAGCAGGATTTTATTTCGCCACATTTTGCCTAATGTCATGCATATCGTGTTGATTTCAGTCGCCCTGGATTTCAGCTCATTGGTGCTGGCGGAAGCGGTTTTGTCCTATATCAATATCGGCGTAGATCCCACCACCTACAGTTGGGGTAATATGATTAACGGCGCAAGGCTTGAAATGGCGCGGGATCCGGTGGTTTGGTGGTCGCTGGCGGCGGCTTTCGTATTCATGTTTACGCTTGTGTTGGCGGCCAATCTCTTTGCCGATACCGTCAGAAATGCTTTCGATCCGCGGAGGGCGCATCATGGCTGAGCCGTTGTTAAACGTAAACGGGTTGACCGTAGCCTTCAAAAAGGAAACCGTTGTCGATGATATCAGCTTCGGCATTGAGAGCGGCGAGACTTTCGCGCTGGTCGGGGAATCCGGCTCAGGGAAATCGATTACCGCATTATCGGTCCTAAGATTGCTGCCCGCAGGGGCCCGTATTCAAGCGGACTCTATTGTGTTACAAGGCGAAAATCTTCTGAAAATTCCGGAAATCGATTTTTGCAAAGTTCGGGGAAAACGGATCGGCTTGATTTTTCAGGACCCGATGTCGTCGCTGAATCCGGTGATGACTATCGGTGAACAGATTGCCGAAGTGATGTGGATTCATTTTAACTACGGTAAAGCGGAGGTTCGTAGCAGAGTATTGGAGCTATTAGAACAGGTCGAAATTCCCGAGCCGCAGCGCCGCATAGACGAATATCCCCATCAACTCTCCGGCGGACAACGGCAGCGGGTGATGATTGCCATTGCTTTAGCGGGCAAACCGGATTTACTGATAGCCGATGAACCGACTACGGCGTTGGATGTGACGATCCAGGCGCAAATTCTGGCCTTGCTAAAGAAAATCCAAGAACGGACAGGTATGGCGTTGTGGTTGATCAGTCACGATTTGGCGCTGGTGTCGAATATTGCCGATCGGATTGCGGTGATGCAGCAAGGCAGGATTGTGGAAACCGCGACAGCGCGATTATTTTTTAAACGACCCAGCCATCCTTACAGCTTGAAACTACTGGCGGCGTTGCCTTCTATGGAAAGTTGCGTTAACAAAGTTCAGGAAAAAGGCAATACGCTGTTGTCGGTGAAAGATTTCAAGGTTTATTATCCGGTAAGAAAAGGCATTTTCAAGCGGGTTGTCGATCATGTGAAAGCCGTTGACGGAGTCAGTTTCAGTCTTCAACAGGGCAAGACGCTTGCATTAGTCGGAGAGTCCGGTTGCGGTAAAACCACGCTGGGAAAGGCGTTGTTGAACTTGACCCCGGCCACGTCCGGGCAAGTGGTTTTCGGAGTCGACGATATTACCGCTTTGCATGGCGAAGAGCTGCGTAGAACACGTTCAGCAATGCAGATTATTTTTCAGGATCCGTTTGCATCGATGAATCCCCGTATGTTAGTCGGTGATATAATCGCCGAAGGCATCAAAGCGCTGCATCCGCAAATCAGTTCAGCAACCAGACAGGAAAGGGTTGCTAAATTACTGCAGCAGGTCGATTTACCCGAATCGTCGGCGTTGCGTTATCCGCACGAGTTTTCCGGCGGACAACGTCAGCGGATTTGTATTGCCCGAGCACTTGCAGTGGAACCTCAACTGATTATCTGTGATGAACCGACCAGCGCGCTCGATGTGTCGGTACAGGCGCAGATTATCGAATTGCTGAAAAATCTACAGCATACGCGAAAACTGAGTTATTTGTTTATTACCCATGATTTAGCCGTTGTCGCTGAAATTGCTGACGAAGTGGCAGTGATGTATCAGGGAAAAATCGTCGAACAGGGAGAGGTGGAGCAGGTTTTAACTCACCCGAACCATACTTATACGAAAAAATTATTAAGCGCGGTGCCGCGCCTCAACTGAGGAGAAACGTATGAAAATCAGATACACATTAATGCTTTGTTCATCTCTGACATTGGCTTTTTTGACCGTTTCCATACCGGTTCAAGCTGGCTGGCTTGATTTTTTATCCGGTACCGAGGAAGCGACTGAGTCGGTTCAACAGGGAGCCGATACTGTTAATCAAGTGAATCAGGCGGTACAAACAGGTACAACTGCTGCTCAAACCTTGTCGACAGGTCAGCAAGGATTGACCGGCTTATTGATGCAACGTTTAGGAGTTACTCAGACTCAGGCCGAAGGCGGCGCGGGAGCTTTGTTTCAAGTCGCTAAGCAGCGTATGTCGCAAGAGGCGTTCGGTCAGCTAAGCACTGCGGTTCCTGGCATGGACGGGTTATTGGCAGCTGCTCCTAAGGCGACGAGTTCCTCTGGTGGTTTGGCTGGCGGCTTGTCTTCGGTCTTGGGCGAGGATAGTACTCTCGGAAGCGCCGCTTCGTTAATTTCCGCTTTTCAGCAGTTGGATTTGTCGAAAGGTATGGTGACGCAATTCACTCCGGTTGTCGTTGATTACGTCAAGCAACAGGGCGGGCCGCAACTGGCCAATTTGTTGCAGCTCGCGCTGACCGGTTCCTGATCGGTTGTCTAGAAGCCGTTTAACGATTTTTGGGGAACGAGTTTAAGTTTGTTTCCCAGTCGGAAATCCGGGAAACGGCTCGCACTTTTTGCCGCTTAGGGGGAATATGCTGACCGCTTTACCGCTTTGTCTAAGGTGGTTTTTGCGGTACACATATGGCGGTGGCTAAGTCTATCGCGTTGGACTTATGCCAAGCAATAATCGGGGCAGCTGATATTGGGGCTCTCTAATATCAGCAAGGGGGCAAATCTAAACCTTAACCTCCATGTAAGGGTAAGCGCCTGACCGCCACAGCGGAACTTTCTGAGTGTTTGATAATTAACTTTTGCCCCGGGTGTAGCGGTGTATTTAGCGAAAGCCGATTCCAGCGGGCTAGGTCTTTGCTGTTGATGGAAAATTTGCGGGCAATTAGCCAGAATGTATCGCCTTTCCTGACAGTATAAACACGGCTGGTTTTAGGGCTGTTGGGTAAATGGCTCGCCAGTGAGCGGTCGGATACCGGTATCAGCAAAACTTTCCCGGCTTTAATGATATTGCTGTGCAACTGATTAGTTTGCTTAATCGCTTGGATGCTGGCGTTATGTTTTTTGGCAATTATACTTAGATTTTCTCCGGGCTGGATTTTGTGTTGGATCCATCCCATGCGTTCTTTTTTCGGTAAACGCGCCAACTTGTTTTTGAAATGATTCGCTTTGTCGACTGGAATTAGAAGCCGGTGTGGGCCGTCCGGGGCTGTACTCCAGCGATTGAAAGCCGGGTTTAGCAAGAAAAAATCATTGCTGTCGGTTTGCGCCAATTCCACCGCCTTGCTCAGATCAAGCTGGGATTGAATATCGACTACCTCGAAAAATGGTTCGTTCGGATAGTCGCGTAAGCTGATGTTGTATTGTTCGGGATGCGCGAAAATTTTGGCGATCGCCAGCAAGCGAGGAACATAGTCCATAGTTTCTTGACGCAAGTCCAATGACCAATAGTCGGTTTCCAGTTCCTGGTCGCTATTTTTTTGCATTGCCTTGCGGATATTGCCTTTGCCGCCATTATAGGAAGCCAGTGCCAGTAGCCAGTCATCGTCGAATTCTTCGCCGAGTTCTTTCAAATAACGAGTGGCTGCGCGCGTTGAAGCTACGATATCGCGGCGCCCGTCATACCACCAATTTTGTTTTAAACCGAACAAACGGCCGGTTGACGGTATAAATTGCCATAGTCCGGCAGCATGGCTGGATGAATAAGCCTGTGGTTTGAAAGCGCTCTCCACTGCCGGCAACAAAGCTAACTCGCCGGGGATTTCTTTGGCTTCGACCTCATTGAGAATGAAATATAAGTAGGGTTCGGCACGCTGTTGAATTCGATTGATGTAATCAGGATGTTGCAAGTACCACTGCAATTGTTGATCGACTCTGGGATTTTCGATTTCGGGCAGTGAATAAAGGGAGATCAAACGATCCCACACCGTATTGTGCTCAATGCGAGCTTCTCTAGCACTCTTCTGAGTGGTATGAGCCGGTTTTTTCAGAATTTGCGAAGGGTGGGCGGCATGAGAATAAAACGGACGGTTGTGCAAAGACTGAACGATAGGCGGTGTTTCACTGATTGCAACATGAGACGGGGATTGTTGTGTACAACCGGTCACGAATATAATGAACGGATAAATCAAATAATGGGTCGGATTGATAGAGCGCGTCATTATTTATAATTTACAGTTTTGGAAAAGCTTTAATTATAGCCTGTTTTTCCTTGATTTCACTATGTTGCTATTATTCTGAGTGTTTCCAGATGAAAAGAAAGTTTTTGTTTGCTCTATACCAGACGCCACGCGGAAAGTTGTTGCAAACGATGGAAGGGCAATATCTTAAACGTTCCATTACGGTCAGTTGTAAACAGCAGTTGTTGCAGATCGGTGGATTGGGCTGGGAAAATGATTTTATTGATTGCTCCCTGTATCGGAATTTTTGTATTTTGGATGCCAATGCCTTCGGTTGCGACGACGCTATGCGCGTGCAGGGAAAAGCCTATCAATTACCGGTGCAGACTGAATCGATGGATTTGATTATTTTGCCGCACCTGTTGGAATTTGACGAGCACCGTTTCCGGACTATGAGGGAAATAGAAAGGGTCTTAAAACCGGGCGGCGAGCTGGTTATCCTTAATTTCAATCCGTTAAGTTTTTCCGTGCGGTATCAGTATTTTTGGGATAGGAAATTGGCGGATTCATGGGTCAGCCATTTTATCAGTCGAGGAAGAATTACGGATTGGCTCAAGTTAATGAATTTCGAAGTGCTCAATACAGCGGAATTTAATCTGGATACGTTTACCATCAGGACCGGGGGGTTTAAGATGATCAGCCGGTCCTTCTTTTCAATGGCTTACGCCGTGAAAGCGGTAAAACGCCGTTATCGGCTGATTCCGGTTGGCCAAGTGGGAACGCAAAGACCGCGTTTGGCGGTCGCTAATCACAGTTTGGAATGTTCGGCAAAAAGGAAACGAATAAAATGACGGAAGCGGTTGTTATCTATACCGACGGCGCCTGCAAAGGTAATCCTGGTCCGGGAGGCTGGGGTGTTTATCTTAAATATAAAGGCAACGAAAAAGAATTATATGGCGGGGAGGCTGAAACCACCAATAATCGTATGGAACTGACAGCCGCCATCAAAGGATTGGAGGCCTTAACGCGACCCTGTGCGGTAAAACTGAATACCGATTCCAAATATCTGTTACATGGAATTACCGAGTGGATGGCAAATTGGAAAAAACGCGGTTGGAAGACCGCCAATAAGAAGCCCGTCAAGAATGAAGACCTATGGCGACGTTTGGATGACGCCATGCAAAAACATCAGGTCGAATGGATTTGGATCAAAGGTCATTCCGGCAATCACGGTAATGAGAAAGCCGATCAACTGGCCAATAAAGGCATAGAGTCGTTATAGGGAGCGATAACGATTTTAACTACATACAAAAAAATGAGTAAAGGACTCTGCATGGCTTATCGACATATTTTGTTGGCTCTGGATTACGACGAGGCTATGCCGCACGTAATAGAGAAGGCTTTGGGGTTTGTCAGGCAATCACGAGCGCGATTCAGTGTGGTTCATGTCTTGGACAACATTGCCATGCCGGATACCGGTTATGGTACTGCGATTGCTTTGCGAGATGAGACGTCGTATCCGGAATTAGAGGCCGAAAAGCACAAGTATAATCAGGTGGCGAATCGTTTGAATGTCGAGCCGGCGAATCGCTGGCTAATTTGGGGAAACCCGAAACAAGAGATTGTTGAGTTAGCCGTAAAAGAGCAGGTCGATTTGATTGTCATGGGTTCTCACGGCCGTTATGGTTTGTCTCGGTTATTGGGTTCGACTGCCGATGCAGTATTTCATCACTCTCAATGCGACGTCTTGGCGATCAGGTTGAGTGACGACTGACTTTTTACGGACCCGGAATGGCGGCGCTAATATTTTCATATTTGGATGGATGCCTTTAAATGGTTATACTGACGGCCTGATTGAAAATAGCTCCGTATCCGCTATTTTTAAGGATCGAACAGGTGATTGCGGTACGGTGCTTGGGTAAAGTTTTAGTTAAAAAATAAGTATAAAAAAGGTATTTATTATGATTGGCTCAGTTGTTGCCGCCTTTGTCGCTATCTGGTTTTATCAAACTGCCAAACAAGCCGGTCGTCAGCCGGTTTCCTGGGCGGTAGCCGGTATTATTGTCTATTTCATGGTGGCTTTGACTTGGAGTTATTTTGTGACCCCGCCAATCAAAGATGCCGCTTCGCACAGCCAGAACGGCGTGTTGATTTTTCTGACGCGCTACGCTTATATCCTGGTCGGATTGGTTTGCGCGGTTTTGTTTAATCTGAAGTTTGCCGGCGTCAAGAGCGAAGGGCAGGATTGATTTCGGTTTTGTCCGTTGAAAACCTGGTTTGTTTATATCATTCTGTGCAATGACGATACTTTATATACCGGGATCAGCAACGATGTCAAAGAACGCTTTAATCAGCACGCCGAGGGAAAAGGTGCCAAGTATTTTCGCGGACGCAGTCCGAGCCAGCTGATTTATCTTGAAGGGGGGCATGATCGCAGCACCGCAAGCAAGAGGGAAAGTGCGATAAAAAAACTGACGCGGGCTGCAAAATGGCAATTGGTCAGATCACATTATAACGAGTTGCAAATGGGATAATTCGTTTGGGAATTCGGGCAAAAAGTCAATGATGGCAAATGAGCGTAGAATATTGTTTGCTGGTGATCCGCACGGGGATTTTATTCCGCTGATTAAGGCCGTACAACAACATAGGCCGGAGGCCGTTGTGATGTTGGGCGATTATGATTTAGAGAAACCACTGGAGCACTATCTTAAGCCCATTGCCGATTTGGTCGAGATCTGGTGGATCGCGGGTAATCACGAGTTTGAACACCCGGAGCGGCACCGATATTTGTTCGATTCGGCGTATTCAGAGAACGGTTTGCATTTGAAAGTCAAGGAAGTTGCCGGTCTGAAAATAGCGGGGTTGAGCGGTATTTTTTTGGGACGGGTATGGTATCCGCCACACCGACCGCGTTGGCAGAGTAAGAACCATTACCTGAGTCGTCAACCATTCAGTGTTAGAAAAGCAGGTCTTTCGTTAAAATATCAATCGGCGATTTGGCATGACGAGTTGGAGGCGCTAAAACGCCTCAATGCTGATATTTTAGTGTCTCACGAAGCCCCCTGTAGCCATCGGCATGGTTTTATTGCTATCGATGAGCTCGCAATAGCAATGGGGGTGAAAAAAGTATTTCATGGTCATCTGCACGAGCATTATTCTGCGCCCATTAGATCCGGCATTATGGTTTATGGCGTGGGAGATAGAATGGTAGCGGATTTAAACGGAAATAGCGTTTAGCTGGCATTGATCGCTTTATCGCAATCCGAATTTACGCATCGCATGAAAAAGGCCGACATTGGTCGGCCTTTTTCGAACTTTATTGAGGGAGATTCGATTCCCGATTAGAACGCTAACTGAGTTCTGAAAGTGAAGGCATGTACATTATCCAAATCGGTATCCGCAGTTTCTTTTGAACTACCGATATCAAATGCAGTGCGGTAATCGGCCATCAGTCTCAGATTTTCATTCAGATACCAGTTCAAAGCAACTGTAATAGCTTTTTCGCTGCCGCCATTTTCGCTATCAGAATTCAAGTCGTTTTGATCGTAACGGGCAGCCAGTTCAACCGCGCCCCAACCGCCGTTTTTCAGGCTGAAGTTTTGAGACGGTTTCAGACGTTTAAATTCACCGTCAGAGCCTTTGTAACTGCGAGATTCTCCAGTCAATGTCCAACCGGCTTGTACGTAGAAAGCGTTCATATCTAAAGTCGGGCCGTTCTTAACATCAGCCCAAACGTGGCCGTATTCGCCTTGTACCGAGAATGGGCCATGCATATAAGCGGTTTCAAAACCCGCCATCGTGAAATCGTTCGCATTTTCAAGTTTCAGATTTGAAAGTTTTACGTTCGACATGTGGGTTGTTTCGTATGAGAATTCGACAGTATCTTTTCCACTGGAAAGCGTTCCGCCTCTGCTGTCAGGCGCTCGATAGCCACCGTAAGTACCCAAATGCAGCACTTGTGTTTTCGTGTTGATAGGCGAATAGGTTAAACGAGAAGCGACGCCCCAACCTTCATCTACAGTGTGGTCTTTTTCGGGGGACATCGAGTCGCCGTATGCACCGATTTGCGCCGACCAGTCGTCACCGGATGATTTGAGGTGAACACCGATAGCCCGGTCAAATAAGCTGGCAGTCAATGAGTTGACCAGTGAGCGTTCAGTGAACATGATGTCGTTCGAACTTTCCTGCAATTCCATGCTGATCGGTTGTTTTTGGTGACCGACAGTGACTTCCAGCCAGTCTATGCCGGTATAGGTCACAAACATGTCTTTGACGTGCGTGCCGTTATCGGCAAAATCAACTTCGGACATGAATTTGAAATCTTCCCAAAATTGACCTTTGAACGCTAAACGACCACGACGAATTTCAGTTCCGTCGGTTGCGCCACCTGTTTCTTTGTCGTTGCTGTGGAAAGTCGCATCGGTTTGGATACGGCCGCCAAACGCGAATTTGAAATCGCCGTCGCCAGATTCAAACTGCAGACCTTTTTTATCCAGCTTGATTTTGATGTCGTTGACATCGCTTTTGCTCAGCGTTTCTTTTGTAATAAGTTTGTCGTATTGAGTCTGATTAATCGCGCCGTTTTGTAATAACATGTCCAGCAGTTCTTTGTCAGCGGCTTGAGCGGAGATGCTGCCTAGTGTAACTGCTCCGAGCGCCAGCATTTTGGCTGTTTTATTCATTGCCATCAAATTCACCTAAATGTTGTTGGAAAAAAGCAAATTGTTGTAAAAACTGGACACAGCATAGGGGAGATTTGTTACAGGATTATGACAATTTCGGCGATGCGTGTTTTTATGTCGCTTTTTATTGCGATGATCTATAGGTTTTCATTGAATATATTGATGTGACGGGAGCTGTCTAGATAAAACAGGGGGACTGCAATTTTAAGAAATTAAGCGAAGATGTTTTTTGAACTGTTGTAGTTTTGCAACAGTCATTTTTCCGCAGAAAAATGATAAGCTTTTGTTTTAAGTCGTAAATATTAGAGTGAGAATCATTTGCATTTAGTTTAGTAGTTGGTTTAAAATTTAGCTTTAATTTTTGGAGCGAATTATGAAGAAAATCAACTCTCAGCTATGTTACGCCTTAGCGTTTGCCGCGATGAGTCATCCGCTTAATGCGGCGGAAGCCGGAACAAGCAAACCGCAAACGATGGAGGAAATGTGGAAGATTATTCAGGCTCAACAACAGCAAATCGATCAGATGACAAAAAAGCTGGAAGCGGTATCCAAAACAGCAGAAAGCAATGAAGTTGCGGCGTTGGATCATAAAACCAGTGTGTTGGCCGAGGAAGTGGAAAAAATTCGGACCGAAATGTTTATCCCCGAAGATATCGAATACAAAAGTGCGTACGGCTTAGGGCCGGCGGCTTCAAAGATTTATCAGGTCGGAAAAGGTCTGTCGATCGGTGGTTATGGAGAAGCGAGATATCAGGCGATTGTTAATGACGAAACCGGGAAAAACGATAATGCGGATTTTGAGCGTTTGGTCTTATACGCCGGTTATAAGTTTACCGATAATATTCTGTTCAACAGTGAAATCGAATTTGAGCACGGTTCGGTGGAGGAGAATGGAGATGTTTCTGTTGAGTTTGCCGCGTTGGACTTCTTTTTAGATCCAATGGTTAACGCTCGCGCTGGTATGGTTTTGTTACCGATGGGTTTTATCAACCAGATTCATGAACCACCGTTTTATTTCGGCAACAATCGACCTGAAGTCGAGCGTAGAATTATTCCGAGTACTTGGCGGGAAATCGGTGTCGGTCTGTTTGGAGAATTATTACCTGGTTTGACATATACCACCTACGTCGTTAACGGTTTGGACGCAAAAGGGTTCGGCTCTTCGGGTATTCGCGGCGGCCGTCAAAAAGGCAGCGAAGCCAGAGCGGAGGATTTGGCATTCGTCGGGCGAGTCGATTACGCGCCTGCCCAATTACCGGGCGTAACAATTGGGGGTTCCGCTTATGTGGGTAACTCCGGTCAAAATCAAAAGTTTGCCGATCGCCAAGTCGATGCGTTTACTCAACTGTACGAAGGCCATGTACAGGTAAAATATCGTGGTCTCGAGTTCCGTGCATTAGGATCGTGGGGGCATATCGATGATGCGGCGATTCTGAGTGCGGATCAAGGTGAAGTGATCGGGGAAGAAAATTATGGTTGGTACGCAGAAGTCGGTTACGATGTCATACCGCATTTTTTCCCGGAATCTGCGCAATATTTGGCGCCGTTTTTCCGGTATGAACGGTTAGATACGGTTGCTACCGCACCGACCGGTTTTGCCGACGACTTGAGTCAGGACAAAGAAATCTTTCAGGTGGGTTTGCAATACAAGCCGATTCCTAATGTCGTGATTAAAGCGGATTATCGCAATTGGGATTCCGAAGCCGGCGATTTACCTGATGATTTTAATCTTGGTTTTGGCTTTATTTTCTAAGAGCTAACATGGATTGCTACTTGTCGCTGTCATTTTCGGCGGGACAAAGATCGAAAACTCACTTTTATTGAATCAAAGTAAATTTCGAGAATCATTGGCCGAAAGTGGCGGCGATTGGTAGAAGCAATCCGATTCTATTTATTGCTATTCAGAAAACATTGATATTGCTTTATCATAATAAACTTTTGTTGGTTAATAGTTTTGGAACATGCCCAAATTGAAATCAGGAATTGCCGTTCTTATTGCGTTGTGGTTATCCATCGCACCTTGCTTCGGCAAAATATATTACAGTAAAAACGAAGCCATGGAGCTGGCTTTTGGCAAGGAAGCAACGGTCGAAATGCTGTCGTTATTTCCCAAGCCAATGGAGGTTGCTCGGATAGAAAAACTGGCGCGGGCGAAAATGGAATCCGCTTTGTTCACATTTTATGTGGGAAAAAAAGACGGTAAAGTTTTAGGTTATGCCGCCATTGAAAACCATACGGTGCGCACTAAGCCGGAGACATTGATGGTTGTGTTGACTCCGGAAGGGAAGATTAGCGCGATTCATACTCTGGCTTTTCATGAGCCACCGGAATATCAACCGCCTCAGCGTTGGTATGAACAGCTCTATCAGCGCGAACTGGACGGTCTCAGTTTTAATACCGATATTCAGGGAATTACCGGAGCGACACTCAGTACACGTTCTGCTTTGAATATTGCCCGCAAGGTGATGGCTGTTTTTCAAATACTGGTGAAGGAAAAGCAGAACTGATGCGTTTTTTTGTAACCGGCGAGCAAAATCGCCAATTGCTGTTGAATTCACTAATTTTAATGTTTCTCGGTTATATCGTTTTACTGTGGATCAGCAACGGTATGATGTATTTTCATAAAATGGATTTGACTGCAGATTCGGTGATTGCTTATTACCTCGGTTCCGAAGAGGAATTCACCCAGCCTAAAAGTTACCAAAGTCTGTTAGAGGTAACTCATTTCCATTTGTTCGCTATGGGTATGCTGATTCTGACTCTGACTCATTTGATGTTGATGACCGATTTGCCGACATTGCTGAAAATTTGGGTGAGCGGCATCATTTATTCATCGGCGATCGCCGACGAGTTGGCCGGTTGGTTGGTGCGTTTTGTCCATCCGAATTTCGCCTATTTCAAGATCGTTGCGTTTTTGGTTTTGGAGTTGTCGTTGGCGGCCCTGGTTTTTGTCGTCGCGGTGTCTTTAATCCAGTCCCGACGGCGTTTATAGTTCGATATTTCCTCAGCCGCTCGTTTTATCACTACGGTCTTTGATGACTTCAAGCATCGGCCTTCTCTCCTTAATTTGCTGTTTGCCATGTAAATTTTTCACTTCGACGGTAATGTTGTCGTCCGGGGCCGAGGAAAGGAAATCGGTAATGGTTTCCAGAATGTCGTGATCGATAAACAGAGCGTTGCTGGCATCAATAGTGACTGTGCTATTCGGTTCGATATGTAAGATGAATTTACGCAACAAGGCCTTATTGAGGAACGAGACGTCCTTATTCAGCGATAGCAGATAATGCGTGTCATCTTGAACCATGCTGATCGTGGCTTGGTAGTTTGCTTTGATGACATAAAACAATCCGACGGCGAGACCGATACCTATGCCGATGAGCAAATCGCTCCATAAAATGGCGAGCACGGTAATGGCAAAAGGCAGGAATTGGCACCAGCCGCGACGATAAAAATTCATGAATACAGCGGGATGAGCCAGCTTGTAGCCGGTATGAAGTAAAATGGCCGCCAAACAGGCTAAAGGTATGTGATTGAGATAGGCGGAGCAATAAAGCACGCTGAGTAACAGGCAGATACCGTGAATAAAGGCGGACAGACTGGTTTTGCCACCGGCGTTGATATTGGCCGAACTGCGTACGATAACGGCAGTCATAGGCAGGCCGCCTAACAAACCGCTGATGATGTTGCCGATGCCCTGGGCTTTCAGTTCCCGGTTGGTAGGGGCAATGCGTTTCAAGGGGTCCAGTTTGTCAACCGCTTCAATGCTCAACAGCGTTTCCAGACTGGCGATGATAGCCAAAGTGGCGGCGATCATGTAAGTATTGGAGTTGGTTAAATAACTGAGATCCGGAAAACTCAACTGTTTAAAAAAGTCGAGGGCCTTTTCGGTTTCCGGCAAGTGAACCAAATGTTTTTCGGTCACCGCCCATTCGGGAGCGACTCTCAATGCAGTCATGTTGTATAAAACTCCCCAGGCGACCGCGATCAATGGACCGGGAATCAGTTTTATTAAGGTGAGTTTCTTTAATAGCGGGACTTCCCATAACATCATGATCAGCAGACTGATAAAACTGATAATTGCTGCGCCGGGACTAATGTTGGAAAAAGTGTCTAATAACTCTTTAAAACTACTTTCGGCCGTTTCTTGCATATAGCTTTCGTCGCCTTCATAACTGATGTGATAGCCCAGGGCATGTGGAAATTGTTTGATAATAAGAATGAGTCCGATGGCTGCCAACATCCCTTTGATGACGCTGAGAGGGAAATAAGCCCCAATAATGCCCGCACGAAAATGGCCGAGCAAGATTTGCAGGATGCCTGCAATGATGACAGCAGTTAGCAGTCCCTGAAAACTGCCGAGCGTTTCAATCGCATTTAAGACGATGACGGTCAGCCCCGCGGCCGGCCCTGAAACGCTCAACTGAGACCCGCTCAACCAAGTAACAACCAATCCTCCGATAATGCCGGTAATGAGACCGGAGAACAATGGTGCACCGGAAGCTAATGCAATACCTAGGCAAAGCGGTAGGGCCACCAGAAAAACGACAATTCCGGCAGGGAAATCGTCTTTGATATGCTTCATATAGTATTCAACGTGTTTATGAATCATGAGTCTTTCCTTAAAATAAATGAAGCCACTGGTATCGAATCGATATTAATGACATGGTTCATCGTAGCGTAAGCTACGAACACGGAATAAACCAGTCGCATTGAAATTAAATATACCTTAATTTTCACGAGATGCTGAGTTCGCATAAAAGTTCCGTGATTTGTTCACGTAAGACTGTTTCACTTGGCTGCTCTATGTGATAATAGGACGTTTTTTTAAAAGGCAGTCGGGCGAATACAATGGACGAAAACAAGAAAAAAGCACTCAGTGCAGCGCTGATGCAAATTGACAAGCAGTTTGGTAAAGGCTCGGTAATGCGTATGGGAGATGTGGCGGCGAGCCGAGACATCTCGGTTGTATCGACCGGATCGTTATCCTTAGATATTGCGCTCGGATGCGGAGGGTTACCGCGCGGCCGTGTTATCGAGATCTTTGGTCCGGAATCTTCCGGTAAAACTACGCTCACTTTGCAGACCATCGCGCAGATGCAAAAAATGGGCGGGACGGCGGCATTTGTCGATGCTGAACATGCATTAGACCCTATTTATGCGGAAAAAATTGGTGTCAATGTCGACGATTTATTGGTTTCGCAGCCCGATACCGGAGAACAGGCGCTGGAAATTACCGACATGTTAGTACGCTCTGGTGCGGTCGATATTGTCGTAGTAGATTCGGTTGCGGCACTGACGCCGAAGGCTGAGATCGAAGGTGAAATGGGCGATTCCCACATGGGACTGCAGGCGCGGTTGATGTCTCAAGCGTTGAGAAAATTGACGGCCAATATTAAGCGCTCTAACACGTTGGTAATATTTATCAACCAGTTGCGTATGAAAATCGGAGTCATGTTCGGTAATCCCGAAACAACGACCGGCGGTAATGCATTAAAATTTTATTCGTCCGTTCGGCTGGATATTCGACGAATCGGTTCGATTAAAAAAGGCGATGAAGTGATCGGAAGCGATACTCGGGTGAAAGTGGTTAAAAACAAAGTGGCACCGCCTTTCAAGCAAGCCGAGTTTGAGATTTTGTATGGCGAGGGCGTGTCCTTTTTAGGAGAACTGGTCGATTTGGGTGTGCAATACGGCTTCGTACAGAAAGCCGGTTCATGGTACAGCTACGGAAATGAAAAGATTGGGCAGGGTAAGGATAACGCCAAGCAGTTTTTGAAAGATAATCCGGATAAGGCGAAGGAGCTCGAAACCGCTATTCGCGAACACGTCTTCGGTACGACCAAGAAACAAAGCGGGCAAGAGGTTACCGATCAGGATGTCCCCGATCTTGATTAACGTAGAAGTATAGGTGTTAAGCTCCGTCGGATCGGCGAAAATAGTTCATTCGGTTTTTTGTGAAGGAACAATACCAGCATATTAAAGACGTTTGTTTAAGGCTGCTAACGCGCCGTGAACACAGCCAAAAAGAGCTGTGCGACAAGCTGGTGCAAAGAGGATTTGATCGCAGCAGCTGTGAAGCGGTCGTTGCCGATTTGGCTGAACATGGCTGGCAAAGTGATCAACGTTATACGGAAAGCTATGCCCGACAAAGAGTTCGAAAAGGTTACGGTCCTTTGCGTATCACCTATGAATTGAAACAGCGCGGCGGCTGCTTGATCGATTTGGATGACATAGCGGCTGAAGAAGCCAGCGGAAGCTGGCTGGAAATTTTAGAACGGGTTTATTTGAGCAGATATGCCGATGAGAAACGGTTACCGGCAGGGGAATGGCTGAAACGCAGCCGTTTTTTGCAGCAAAGAGGATTTAGCGGGGACTTGATCAAGGCGCTTTTCATGCAGCTGAATATCAGGTTGGAGCGATAACGTCCATTTAAAGTTGAATCGACTGAAAACATAAAAACGAGTAGTTAGTACACCAGAACATGATGAAATATATGACCAGTGCAGAATTGCGTACCGCTTTTCTGGAATTTTTTCGCGAAAGGGGGCATTCAGTCCAACCATCGAGTTCGCTTGTGCCGGGTAACGATCCTACCTTGTTGTTTACCAATGCCGGTATGGTCCAGTTTAAGGATGTTTTTCTCGGGCGCGAAAAACTGGACTTCACTCGTGCGGCTACCAGTCAGCGTTGTGTTCGCGCCGGTGGTAAACACAACGACTTGGAAAATGTCGGTTATACCGCCAGGCACCATACCTTCTTTGAAATGCTCGGAAATTTCAGCTTCGGAGATTATTTTAAGAAAGAGGCTATCCATTTCGCGTGGGACTTTTTAACCAAAGAGCTAGGGATTTCTCCGGCAAAATTATGGGTAACCGTTTTCGAAGAAGATTCCGAAGCGGAATCCATCTGGCTGAATGAAATAAAAGTCGATCCAGCGCGTTTCTCTCGAATCGGGGCCAAAGACAATTTCTGGTCTATGGGCGATGTGGGTCCCTGCGGCCCATGCACCGAGATTTTTTACGATCATGGCGAAGAAGTGCCGGGCGGTCCTCCAGGTAGTCCTGACGAGGAGGGTGACCGTTATATCGAGGTTTGGAATTTGGTTTTCATGCAATACGACCGTGACAAGGATGGTAATCTGACGCCGCTGCCGGCGCCTTCGGTAGATACCGGAATGGGTCTGGAAAGAATTGCAGCGGTTTTACAGGGAGTGCATAGTAATTATGAAATCGATTTATTCCGAAATATCCTTCAAGCCGCTGCAAAGCTGGCTGATACGGAGAATTTGGATAACAGTTCGTTAAGGGTTATTGCCGATCATATTCGTTCCTGTGCGTTTTTGGTGGCCGATGGCGTTCTGCCTTCAAATGAAGGGCGAGGTTATGTGCTGAGACGTATTATCCGGCGTGCGATTCGGCACGGCTACCGTCTCGGGATTCACGAGACGTTCTTTTACCGGCTAGTTGCCCCGCTGGTTGCGGAGATGGGCGACGCTTACCCTGAATTGAAAGAAGCGCAGTCACAAGTAGAAAGAGTTCTGAAAAAAGAAGAGGAACGTTTTGCCGAAACGCTTGAGCAAGGTATGAAAGTTTTGGAAGCCTGCGTTGCCAAACTGGACGGGCGGGTGATTCCTGGCGATGTCGTATTTTTGCTCTACGATACCTATGGGTTCCCGGTCGATTTAACAGCCGATTTCGCTCGTGAGCACGATTTGACCGTCGATCACTCGGGGTTTGAGGTTGAGATGGCGGCTCAGCGTGAAAGGGCGCGTGCCGGTGGCAGTTTTGCAGCTGACTACGACCAGGATATTAAACTGGACAGCCAAACCGATTTTACCGGCTATCAGCAATTGGACGGTACTGCCAACATTATCGCTTTATTCAGCAAAGGACAACCGGTCGAACGATTGCAAGAAGGAGAAGACGGTGTGGTGATTTTGGATCAAACGCCTTTTTATGCCGAATCCGGCGGTCAGGTGGGCGATAGTGGTCGAATAAAGACAGCAAGCGCCGTATTTGAAGTCCGTGACACTCAAAAACAAGGTGGTGATCTCTTTTTGCATAAAGGAAGAGTGGTGGAGGGAACTATTAAAGCTGATGAGCTTTGCCACCCCAAAGTAGATTCTGAAAAACGTCGAGCAACCGAACTGAATCATTCGGCGACCCATTTGCTGCATGCAGCATTAAGGCAAACCTTAGGTGAGCATGTCGCTCAGAAGGGATCGTTGGTCAACGCCGAACGGCTGCGCTTTGATTTTTCTCACTTTGAACCAATAACCACGGACGAACTTGCGACGATAGAACGACTGGTCAACGAACAGATTCGACTCAACAATTCTGTCTCTGCCGAAGTCATGGCGAAGGATGATGCCGTCAAAGCTGGGGCGATGGCATTGTTTGGTGAAAAATACGGTGATCAGGTTCGCGTATTGAGAATCGGAGATTTTTCCACCGAGCTTTGTGGCGGTACCCATGCTGATAGAGCTGGCGACATCGGTTTGTTTAAAATTGTCGGCGAAACCGGCGTTGCGGCTGGCGTGAGAAGATTGGAAGCAGTCACCGGTCAGGCTGCGCTGGATTGGGTGGCAAACCGCGATCAAACGTTGGGAAGCATAGCCGGATTATTGAAAAGCTCGCCGGAAAAAGTGTCGGACAAGGTCCAGCAACTGCTGGAAAAGAACCGGACTCTGGAGAAGGAACTGGAAAGATTGAAAGCCAAGCTGGCGAGTTCTGCAGGAGGTGAGTTGAGCAATCAAGCCGTCGATATCGATGGTATCAAAGTCTTGGCGGTGAAGCTCGATGACGTTGATCCGAAAGCGATGCGTGATATGGTCGATCAACTGAAGAACAAATTAGGCAGTGCCGCGATCGTCTTGGCGACGGTTAATGATAATAAGGTTAGTTTGATCGCCGGCGTATCCAAAGACCAGGTTTCTCGTTTGAAAGCCGGCGATTTAGTCAATTCCGTAGCGACTCAAGTCGGCGGTAAAGGTGGCGGTCGGCCTGACATGGCGCAGGCCGGAGGTACGGATCCTTCTGGACTTGATGTGGCGCTGAAACAAGTGCCGGCATGGGTCAAGCAACAACTCGGCGCCTAGCGTTCGTAAAATGATTTAACAAAATTAATAAAATGGCAGTTTACGTTTATAAGTTTGGCGGTACGTCCGTCGGATCGGTCGAACGCATTAAGGCGGTCGCCGAGAAAATTAAAAAGGCTCATGATCGAGGCGATAAAATAGTCGCCGTGGTTTCTGCGATGAGTGGCGAAACCAATCGACTGGTTGCATTGGCTAAAGAAATACAATCTCAACCGACCGAAAGAGAGTTAGACGTTCTATTGTCAACCGGCGAGCAGGTGACGATTTCGTTGCTTTGTATGGCATTGCATCAACTCGGCTGTGAAGCTAATTCGTATACCGGCGCACAAGTCAGAATTTTGACCGACAGTAGTCACACCAAAGCGCGCATTCAAGAGATCGATGATCGAAAAATACATGCAGATTTGAATGTCGGAAAAGTTGTTGTGGTGGCCGGTTTTCAGGGGGTTGACGAACACGGTAACATCACAACGCTTGGAAGGGGGGGGTCGGATACGACAGCTGTGGCTCTGGCTGCAGCTATTAAAGCCGACGAATGCCATATTTATACGGATGTGGAGGGTGTTTACACAACAGATCCGAGAGTGGAACCGAAAGCGCGGCGCCTTGATAAAATCACCTTTGAAGAAATGCTGGAAATGGCCAGTTTGGGTTCAAAAGTGTTACAGATTCGTTCGGTCGAATTTGCCGGAAAATATAATGTCGCGCTAAGAGTGTTGTCATCGTTTGAAGAAGGCCCGGGTACATTAATTACCTATGATGAGGAATCGGAAATGGAAAAAGCTTTAATTTCAGGAATTGCATTTAACAGGGACGAAGCCAAATTGACTGTAACAGGGGTACCGGATTTACCGGGAGTTGCATCGAAAATTCTCGGACCGATTGCCGATCAGAATATTGAAGTCGACATGATTGTACAGAATGTTGCCGATGATGCGACGACCGATTTTACATTTACCATTCATCGTAACGATTATCTCAGGGCCAAAGCGATACTCGATAAAGTTTGTAGCGAAATGGGCGCCAGACGTGTGACCGGCGATGACAGTATTGTCAAAGTTTCTATAGTCGGTGTCGGAATGCGGTCTCATGCGGGAATTGCGAGCATCATGTTTAAAACATTGGCAGAAGAGGGAATTAATATTAGAATGATCTCGACTTCGGAAATTAAGATTTCTGTTGTAGTCGATGAGAAATATCTAGAACTTGCTGTTCGTTCTTTACACAAGGCATTCAGGCTGGATCAAAAAGAACAATAAGGCTTTATTTTTCTATAGAAGAAATATATAATGCACGGCTTGGTTGGCCATTGCACGAACGGCAGATTTTTTTGGAAACGTAGGGAGATAGTATGCTTATCTTAACTCGGCGGGTTGGGGAGACCTTGATGATCGGTGATGATGTCACTGTTACCGTTCTAGGTGTTAAAGGTAATCAAGTTCGTATCGGTGTAAATGCGCCAAAAGAAGTGTCGGTACATAGAGAAGAGATTTACGAAAGAATCAAAAAAGAGCAGGCTGATTCTTCGGGTTCGGAACAATAACCAATTTATTTAGGAGAGTTGGCCGAGAGGCTGAAGGCGCTCCCCTGCTAAGGGAGTATGGGTTTTATCGCCCATCGAGGGTTCGAATCCCTCACTCTCCGCCACGAATAATAAGTCTGAATTTTAAGGAAGAAATTCTTGACTTAAAATAAACAACAAGGGATAATGATCAGCTTAACAAGGCGCCCGTAGCTCAGCTGGATAGAGTACTCGGCTACGAACCGAGCGGTCGGGAGTTCGAATCTCTCCGGGCGCGCCATGTTTAAATTAAAATTTTTCCCCTGTAGCTCAGTCGGTAGAGCGGGTGACTGTTAATCACTAGGTCGGCGGTTCGAGCCCGTCCGGGGGAGCCAGATAAAACAAAGCCTTAGCGGAAACGCTAGGGCTTTTTTTTTGGCTATGGGACAGTGATGGGGCAATCAAGATCATAAGATTTTGTTTGCGACCTTCTTGCAAAGTCTATTTTAGGAGGGCAAAAGATGGATTGCTGGACATTCAACCCTTGTTATCCGGAACAATGGAACCAATCAAAAAATCGAATCCTCTTTGTTGCTGCAGAGCCAAACGGAAATCAGCCGACAGGTTCAGTTTTAGATATGGGACATTGGTTTAGAACGGCATCAATTGAAAATGGTTTTCATGGAAACAAGGGGTTTTTCACTCGATGTGTAATTATGCTTGACGGTATTAATCGCTCTAATAATATGTCGGAGAAACTTTTTAGTAACTTTAGATACATTGATCTGAAGGCGACGTCAGGTGCCGGAATTGTTAATCAAGACACCATTGATGATTATGTCAAAGCCAATCTTGACTTTGTAACCAAGTACTTTAATTCATCTGATGAGTCTTTTGGTTTGAGACCACATATTATCGTTTTACTTGGAAACAAAGCGCAAAATACGTTCAATTCTCAAATAAAGACACGGATAATTGGCCAAAAGAAATTAAGGTGGATATGTATGCCGCATCCATCGCATACTGTTGCATATGAAGCGCTTAAATCTGCTAGCGAAAAGATCGAAGAATATTTAAGACCGATAGATCAAACAGCTCATAAATGGGTTTACGAAAAAGGCAATTCTAATAATTGGAAATTGACATAGCGTAGCAGACAATAACGCCCATTAAATCACCTCAGATTTGTTTTTCTAAAGGCGATTGTCTACGCTGAAACAGTCAACGTTATTAGAGGCAAAGTTATGTGGTTTAGAATCGTTTCGTTTATGGTGGTTAGCAACACGTTTCAGCCGGCGAATTGAAAGACCAATTAGTGCCGCAAGAGGGAGTGGTCAATTTCTGCTTGGATAAAAAAGTCGAGCTGGACAACGAAACACTTGTCAGCCAATATCATAAATACAAAGAGCTGATTAAGCTGGTTGCATTATGCGCCGGATTTTGTTATCTAATCCGCAGAGAGACTGTCGATTTGGAAACGGCCATTAATATATTCAATGCCGAACACTACCAAGCGGACGTTTTGAACTGGATTGAGGAAGAACAAAGCGGCAAGCGTGAGAGCGGGGCTTGAATTGGTTTCCTAAACGATTCTTTGACTAAGTTTAGAAAAGGACATCAAGGAAAAATTTGTAGTAGCAATATCAATAATTTCAATTCTAGCCTTATCTTTTCTTTTTAGTTACTATAAATTTTAGAACTAAGTATATAAAACAATTTAAATTAGAAGAATATTACCTTTTTGCTTGAGTTCTACACGCTATACATAAAGGTATAGAAGGAAAAGAATTTAGTCGGT